>NZ_JBIAQM010000013.1:166791-243625 GCF_042888945.1 Streptomyces sp. NPDC002698 | reverse complement strand
CCCCCCCCCCCCCCCCCCCCCCCCCCCCCCCCCCCCCCCCCCCCCCCCCCCCCCCCCCCCCCCCCCCCCCCCCCCCCCCCCCCCCCCCCCCCCGTCCGGGTGGCTCACCCGGAGCGGTACGACGCCCGCGTGGGGCCCGGCCCGATGGCCGCGCCCCACGAGTCGAGCCCTGCCGCGGGCGACGTCAGACCTTCTGCCGCACGTCCTTGCGGAGCTTCGCGGCGATCTCGGCCGCGGCCTCGGGCGTGCTGCCCTTGCCGGCCATCATGCTCGCGAAGTCGATCGGCATCACGAACCCCAGCGTGCTGTGGTCGCCCCAGATGCAGACCGGCATCGTGAACTCCTTCGGCCCGGCGGCACCCGTGCTCGACGAGTCGTTCTTGACCTTGATCTCCTGGCACTTGAGGACGGCACCGTCGAGCGCGCTCGGCGTGTACGCCTTCGGGCTGCCGATGAGCTCGCCGTCCTTGGTGCCTTCCTTCTCCTGGTTCTTCTTCATGTCGGCGAACATGCTGTCGACGGCCTTCTCCGGGTCGTCGATGGTTCCCCAGACACCGCCGAACGAGATCTGCTTCATCGCCAGCGGGTTGCTCTTGTCGCCCGACTGGTAGGCCGCGTTGACGTCCTTGGGGCTCTTCACGCCCCAGCCCTCGGCGTCCTTCAGGTCGTCCTTGGTCATGCCGCCACCGCTGTCGCTGCTGTCGGTGGACTTCTTGTAGTCGCCACCGAGGACAGAGGCGGGCGTCGTCAGCTTGTGCGGGCCGTCGTCGGCCACGTCGGCGCCGCTGCTGCTGCCGCCGAACATGAGGTACGCGCCCACCGCGATGGCCGCCACCACGGCCACGCCACCGATGATCAGAGCCGTCTTCTTCTTGCCGCCGGACGGCTCGGGCGGCATCGGGACCGTGCCGTAGGGAGGCTGCTGCCCGTAGGCGGGCTGCTGGCCGTACGGGGGAGTCTGCGGCGGGACACCGGGAGCCTGCGGCGGGTAGCCGTAGCCGGGCTGCGCCGGGGGAGCCTGCTGGGGGTAGCCGTAGCCGGGCTGGGAAGCCGGCGGCTGCTGGCCGTAAGGGCCCGGCTGGCCGCCCGGCTGACCGTAGGGTCCGGGCTGCTGGGGCTGCCCGCCGTACGGGCCCGGCTGGTTGTAGCTCATTTCTGGGTTCCCCTCCAGATGCCTTATGTGTTCCTGACATCCTGACGCACAGGTCGGACAACCAAGTCCGCAGGGGGTGCACCGTTACGAAGTAATCCCGTTTCGGGACACGGGCGTGACGCCCCTAAACTGATCCCGTGACCGAGAACGCTCAGCAGCAGCCATCAGAGCCCAACACCGAACTGCCGACCCAGTACGCGCCGGCCGATGTAGAGCGGCCGCTGTACGAGCGCTGGGTGGAGCGCGGCTACTTCGAGGCGGACGCGAAGAGCGACAAGCCTCCGTTCACGGTGGTCATCCCGCCGCCGAACGTCACGGGCAGCCTGCACCTCGGCCACGCCTTCGAGCACACCCTCATCGACGCCCTCACCCGCCGCAAGCGCATGCAGGGCTTCGAGACGCTGTGGCAGCCGGGCATGGACCACGCCGGCATCGCCACGCAGAACGTCGTCGAGCGCGAGCTGGGCAAGGAGGGCAAGTCGCGGCACGACCTCGGCCGGGAGGCGTTCGTCGAGCGCGTCTGGCAGTGGAAGGCCGAGTCCGGCGGGCAGATCTCCGGGCAGATGCGCCGCCTCGGCGACGGTGTCGCCTGGTCGCGCGAGCGCTTCACGATGGACGAGGGGCTGTCCCAGTCCGTCCAGACCATCTTCAAGAAGCTCTACGACGACGAGCTGATCTACCGTGCCGAGCGCATCATCAACTGGTGCCCGCGCTGTCTCACGGCCATCTCCGACATCGAGGTCGAGTACCAGGACGACGAGGGCGAGCTCGTCTCCATGAAGTACGGGGAGGGGGACGACTCCATCGTCGTCGCCACCACCCGTGCCGAGACGATGCTCGGTGACACCGCCGTCGCCGTCCACCCGGGCGACGAGCGGTACAAGCACCTCGTCGGCAAGCTCATCAGGCTGCCGCTGACCGACCGTTCCATCCCGGTCGTCGCGGACGAGCACGTCGACCCCGAGTTCGGCACCGGCGCCGTCAAGGTGACGCCCGCTCATGACCCGAACGACTTCGAGATCGGGCAGCGCCACAACCTGCCCAACATCGCCGTCATGGACGAGCACGCGATCATCACGGTCCCCGGTCCCTTCCAGGGCCTGGACCGTCTCGAGGCCCGTTCCGCCATCGTCGCCGCCCTGCGCGCCGAAGGCCGGATCGTCGCCGAGAAGCGGCCCTACAGCCACTCCGTCGGCCACTGCTCGCGCTGCAAGACCACGATCGAGCCGCGGCTGTCCATGCAGTGGTGGGTCAAGGTCGGCCCGCTCGCGAAGGCCGCGGGCGACGCCGTCCGCGACGGCCGCGTCAAGATCCACCCGCAGGAGATGGAGAAGCGGTACTTCGACTGGGTCGACAACCTCCACGACTGGTGCATCTCGCGGCAGTTGTGGTGGGGTCACCGGATCCCGGTCTGGTACGGGCCGAACGGCGAGATCGTCTGCGTCGGTCCCGACGACGAGGCCCCGACGGGCGAGGGCTGGCACCAGGACACCGACGTCCTCGACACCTGGTTCTCCTCCGGCCTGTGGCCGTTCTCCACGCTCGGCTGGCCCGAACAGACCGAGAGCCTCGCGAAGTTCTACCCGAACTCCGTCCTGGTCACCGGCTACGACATCCTCTTCTTCTGGGTCGCCCGGATGATGATGTTCGGCCTGTACGCGATGGACGGCACCCCGCCGTTCCACACCATCGCCCTGCACGGCATGGTCCGCGACCAGTTCGGCAAGAAGATGTCCAAGTCCTTCGGGAACGCGGTCAACCCGCTGGACTGGATGGACAAGTACGGCAGTGACGCACTGCGGTTCACGCTCGCGCGCGGCGCCAACCCCGGTGTCGACGTGCCGATCGGCGAGGACTGGGTCCAGGGCTCGCGCAACTTCGCCAACAAGATCTGGAACGCCACCCGCTTCGCGCTGATGAACGGCGCGACGGTCGAGGGCGACCTCCCGCCCGCCGAGGAGCTGTCGGCCACCGACCGCTGGATCCTGTCCCGGCTGAACGCCACGGTCGCCGAAGTCGACGCCCTGTACGACGACTTCCAGTTCGCCAAGCTGTCGGACGCGCTGTTCCACTTCGCGTGGGACGAGGTCTTCGACTGGTACGTCGAGCTGTCCAAGACGACGTTCATGGCGGGCGGCGAGCCCGCGAAGGTCTCCGGCCGGGTCCTCGGCGAGGTCCTGGACGTGACCCTGCGCCTGCTCCACCCGATCGTCCCGTTCGTGACGGAGACCCTCTGGACCACCCTCACGGGCGGCGAGTCGGTCGTCGTCGCGGAGTGGCCGAAGGACAGCGGCTTCCGGGACGAGGCCGCCGAGCGGGAGATCGAGAAGCTCCAGCAGGTCATCACGGAGGTCCGCCGCTTCCGCGCCGACCAGGGCCTCCAGCCGGGCCAGCGGGTCCCGGCCCGGCTGACCCTCGACGGGACCGCGCTGGCCCCGCACGAGGCGGCCATCCGCCAGCTCCTGCGCCTCCAGCCGGAGGGCGAGAGCTTCTCGGCCACCGCGACCCTGCCGGTGGCGGGTGCCACGGTCACGCTCGACCTGTCGGGCACGATCGACGTCGCCGCGGAGCGCAAGCGTCTGGCCAAGGACCTCGCCGCCGCCGAGAAGGAGAAGGCCCAGGCCAACGCCAAGCTCGGCAACGAGGCGTTCCTCGCCAAGGCCCCGGACAACGTCGTGGAGAAGATCCGCGGACGGCTCGCCAAGGCGGACGAGGACATCGCCCGCATCCAGGCGCAGCTGGAGCGCCTGCCCGAGGCGTAGCGGCTCGCCCCTGCGTTGGCGAAGGCCCCCGAAACCATCCGGTTCCGGGGGCCTTCCGCCGTGCCGGGCCGACTTTCTTTCGCCCCCTCCGCCCCTGCCCGTCCCGCACCTGGGGGCTGCCGCCCCCAGCCCCCCGCTTCGGCCTGACGGCCTCGTCCTCAAGCGCCGGACGGGCTGAAACTTTCCGGCGCCGGACAGGAAAACTCAGCCCCTCCGGCGATCGAGGAGCGGGGTCCGGGGCGGAGCCCCGGGTACGGGACGGGTAGGGGCGGAGGGGGCGAAAACCCCCATGCGGCCCCACACGCCCCCACACCCCGCCGTCTCCGTAGACTGGCCCCGTGAGCGACCTCCCCCCGCACGACAGCAGCGCGTCCGACGACTCGGAGCGTGATCCGCTCGGTCTCTTCGAGGAGATCGTCGAGGCCGAGACCGACCGCGACCCCGACCTCGCGGTGATCGAGGCCGGCAGCCGTACCCTGCGCACCCAGGGCGGTGGCGACCCGCAGGCCGATGTGCCCGGGCGTCCTTCCGACCCCGAGGTCGACAAGGCGCTGCGCGAGGTGGAGGCCGAGCTCGCCACCCGCTGGGGCGAGACCAAGCTGGAGCCCTCCGTCAGCAGGATCGCGGCGCTGATGGACATCCTCGGCGAGCCGCAGCGCGCGTACCCCTCGATCCACATCACGGGCACCAACGGCAAGACCTCCACCGCCCGCATGATCGAGGCGCTGCTCGGCGCCTTCGACCTGCGCACCGGCCGCTACACCAGCCCCCACGTGCAGTCGATCACCGAGCGGATCAGCCTGGACGGGGCGCCGATCCCCGCCGAGCGGTTCGTCGAGACGTACAACGACATCAAGCCCTACGTCGAGATGGTCGACGGGCAGCAGGAGTACCGGCTGTCGTTCTTCGAGGTGCTGACCGGCATGGCGTACGCCGCCTTCGCCGACGCGCCCGTGGACGTCGCCGTCGTCGAGGTCGGCATGGGCGGCAGCTGGGACGCCACGAACGTCATCGACGGGGACGTCGCCGTGGTGACCCCCATCGACCTCGACCACACCGACCGGCTCGGCGGGACACCCGGCGAGATCGCCACCGAGAAGGCGGGCATCGTCAAGCAGGACGCCACCGTCATCCTGGCGCAGCAGCCGGTCGACGCGGCCCAGGTGCTGCTGAAGAAGGCTGTCGAGGTCGACGCGACGGTGGCCCGCGAGGGCCTCGAATTCGGTGTCGTGGGGCGCCAGATCGCGGTCGGCGGGCAGCTGCTCACGCTGCGCGGTCTGGGCGGCGAGTACGAAGAGGTCTTCCTGCCGCTGCACGGCGCCTACCAGGCGCACAACGCGGCCGTGGCGCTCGCCGCGGTCGAGGCGTTCTTCGGCGTCGGCTCGGCGCACGCCCAGCGGCTCGACATCGACACCGTGCGCAAGGCGTTCGCCTCGGTGACCTCTCCGGGCCGCCTGGAGATCGTGCGCCGCTCGCCCACCGTGGTGCTCGACGCCGCGCACAACCCCGCGGGTGCCCGCGCCACCGCCGAGGCGGTGAGCGAGGTCTTCGACTTCAGCCGGCTGATCGGCGTCGTCGGCGCGAGCGGCGACAAGAACGTACGGGGGCTGCTCGAGGCCTTCGAGCCGATCTTCGCCGAGGTCGTCGTCACCCAGAACTCCAGCCATCGCGCGATGGACGCGGACGAGCTCGCCGGGATCGCCGTCGAGGTCTTCGGCGAGGACCGCGTGCAGGTCGAACCGCGGCTCGACGACGCCCTGGAGGCCGCGATCACGCTCGCCGAGGAAGAGGGCGAGTACGCGGGCGGGGGCGTCCTGGTCACCGGATCCGTCATCACGGTCGGCGAGGTCCGACTGCTCCTGGGGAGGGGCTGACTCTCGTGCGTACGCTCTGTGCTTCCACGCTGATCGGCGAGTTCTTCGTCATCGGCTTCGCCGGTCTCGTCGCCATGAAGGAACCCGATCTGTCCACGGCCACGGTCTGGACGGTCTGCGGGGTCCTGATGGCGCTGAGCGTGCTGCTGTGCGGCATGATCACGCGGCCCGGCGGTGTCCAGCTCGGCTGGGCGCTCCAGATCCTGCTGATCGCCGGCGGGTTCGTCGTGCCCTCGATGTTCATCCTCGGCGCGGCCTTCGCCGCCCTGTGGTGGGCCTCCGTCCACTACGGCCGGAAGATCGACGAGGCCAAGGCCAGGTTCGCCGCGCAGGCGCAGGGCCCGGCGCAGGGCGAGCCGGGCGGCAACCCGGCGTAGCCGGGCGCGGGCGGGTGCCGGCGGCGAGCCGTCCCCGCTCCTGCCCCTCCGCTCCTGTCCCTCCGTCACCGGCTCGCGGGCACCCGCCCGTACCCGGTGGCGCAGGGAGGAGCCCGCGCCGCCCCGTGAGGGGCCGTGGTACCGGCCGTGGGGCGCGCGGGCGCGCGGCACCGGCGGACGGAGGCGTGGGCCCGTAGCACCTGACAGTGTGTGACAGCCACCAGGACACGCCCTGTAGCCTCGGTCATCCGCACCCGTGTGACCCGAAGGAGCTTTCCCGTGAGCCAGCGCACCCTCGTCCTCCTCAAGCCCGACGCCGTCCGTCGCGGCCTGACCGGCGAGATCATCAGCCGTATCGAGCGCAAGGCCGGCTGGCAGATCACCGCGCTGGAGCTGCGGACCCTGGACCAGGACACGCTGGAGCAGCACTACGGCGAGCACAAGGGCAAGCCCTTCTACGAGCCGCTGGTGGAGTTCATGGCCTCCGGCCCGGTCGTGGCCCTGATCGTCGAGGGCGAGCGGGTCATCGAGGGCGTGCGCGCCCTGGCCGGCCCGACCGACCCGATCGCCGCCGCCCCCGGTTCCATCCGCGGTGACTTCGGCGTGATCGTCCGCGAGAACCTGATCCACGCCTCCGACTCCGAGGAGTCCGCCGAGCGCGAGGTGAAGATCTTCTTCCCCGGCCGCGCCTGAGCGTACGGACGGCGGCTCCGTGGGGCGTCCGCGTGCACGGACGGTCACGGTCTCGCGTACGGACGGCCTCGCCGAGATCACGGACGGCCTCGCCGAGGCCGTCCGGGCGATCTCCGGAGCACACCGGGCAGTGCATTTTTCAAAGATTTTTCTGAGACTGCGTCAGTGCGGCCACGGCAGTCTGACCTGGGACGGCCGTGAAAAATCCGGCCGTCCTGTGGCATATGCGCGCTGATCGAGGGAACGCGTGACCCCGATGGCGCGTCTCCACAAGCGAGTCGCTCCGCCATCTGCCGACAATGGCCAAGACCCTCGCGCAGTGTTCGTGCAGGCGCGTCTACGATGGAAGCGTTCACGTCGCTGCACCAACCTCGCGCCGTCCCTAAAAAGCCGTCAACGTTCGCTTTGGGAAGGCCAGACGAATCCTGATGGGGAACTCAATGTCGTTCATCGGCCGTGACATGGCTGTCGACCTCGGGACCGCCAACACGCTGGTGTACGTCAGGGGCCGAGGGATCGTACTCAACGAGCCGTCCGTCGTCGCGATCAACACCAACACCGGCGGGATCCTCGCGGTGGGCGCGGAAGCCAAGAAGATGATCGGGCGGACGCCGGGCAACATCGTTGCCGTGCGCCCGCTGAAGGACGGCGTCATCGCCGACTTCGAGATCACCGAGCGCATGCTCCGCTACTTCATCCTGAAGATCCACAAGCGGCGCTATCTCGCCCGCCCCCGTGTCGTCGTCTGTGTGCCCTCCGGCATCACGGGCGTCGAGCGCCGTGCCGTCATCGAGGCGTCGTCCCAGGCCGGCGCCCGCCAGGTGCACATCATCGAGGAGCCCATGGCCGCGGCCATCGGCGCCGGCCTGCCGGTCCACGAGGCCACGGGCAACATGGTGGTGGACATCGGCGGCGGCACCACGGAGGTCGCGGTCATCTCGCTCGGCGGCATCGTCACCGCCCAGTCCATCCGCGTCGCGGGCGACGAGCTGGACAACGCGATCATCCAGTACATCAAGAAGGAGTACAGCCTCCTTCTCGGTGAGCGGACGGCCGAGCAGATCAAGCTCACGATCGGTTCGGCGTACGACCTCGACACCGAGGAGCACACCGAGATCCGCGGCCGGGACCTGGTCTCCGGACTGCCCAAGACGGTCGTCATCTCGGCGTCGGAGGTCCGCAAGGCGATCGAGGAGCCGGTCAACGCGATCGTCGACGCCGTGAAGACCACGCTCGACAAGTGCCCGCCCGAGCTCTCCGGCGACGTGATGGACCGGGGCATCGTCCTGACCGGTGGCGGAGCCCTGCTGCGCGGCCTGGACGAGCGGCTGCGACGTGAGACCGGCATGCCGATCCACATCGCGGAGGACCCGCTCGACAGCGTGGCGCTCGGCTCCGGCAAGTGTGTCGAGGAGTTCGAGGCGCTCCAGCAGGTCCTGGACGCCCAGCCCCGCAGATGAGGTAACACTTCGATGCCGCCGTACGAGATCAGCCCTTCTCGTGCGGCGGATCGTTGGTATGGAGGCATAAACTCCTGCGACATAGAGTCATAACCTCCCCCATAACAGCCACCCCGTCACACCCCCCACCCCAGCCTCATCGCACCCGTGGGCATCCTTTTCGCCCGGGGCGCGCCCCTGTTGACCCAATACGACGAGGAAGGCACGGCCGCCGCACGTGAGGGACACACGAGAGAGCCGGCTGCTCCTGGTGCTGCTGATCGCCATCGCGTTCGCACTGATCACGGTGGACATCCGCGGCGGGCAGGACTCACCGGTCGACGGTGCCCGCCAGGCCGCCGCGACGGTCTTCGGCCCGATCGAGAACGGGGTGGCGTCCGCGGTCGACCCCGTCGGCAACGCGATCTCCGCGGTCCGCGACTCGGGCGAGCGTCACGGTCGCGTAGCCCAACTGGAGCACGACAACGCGGCGTTGAAGGCGAAGCTCGGCAGCGACGACCGCAACCGCAGCCGCCTCAAGCAGCTCGACAAGATGATCAAGGTGGCGGGCGAGGGCCAGTACGGCATCAAGGGCGCCGAAGTGATCGCCATAGGGGCGGCCCAGGGCTTCTCCTGGACCGTCACCATCGACGTCGGCGCCAACGACGGCATCCAGCGCGACATGACCGTCCTGAACGGCGACGGACTGGTCGGCCGGGTCACCACCGTCGGCCCCGACACCGCGACCGTGCTCCTCGCCAACGACCCCGACTTCACCGTCGGCACCCGCATGGAGTCGACCGACGAACTCGGCTTCGCCTCGGGGCAGGGCGACCGCCCGCTGCGCGTCGAACTCCTCAACGCCAAGGCGAAGATCAGGAAGGGCGACCGGCTGGTCACCTTCGGCTCGCAGTCCGACAAGCCGTTCGTGCCCGGCGTCCCCGTCGGCGTCGTCTCCCGGGTCGACCCCTCCGGCGGCGACCTGACCCGCACGATCTACGTGACGCCCTTCGTCTCGTTTACCAAGCTCGACATCGTCGGCGTCGTCGTCGCGGCCCCCAAGAGCGACCCGCGCGACACCGTGCTGCCACCCAAACCCAAACCGACGCCCACGCCGACCGTGACCGTGACGGTCACCCCCTCGGCGAGCGCCATCGACCCCGGCCAGCAGCAGTAGCAGGAGGAGCCGAATCCCATGCGTTTCAACCGGATGCTGCTCTCCGTCACCCTGGTGGTCGTCGCCCTGGTGATCCAGGTGAGCGTCCTGGCCCGGCTCCATCTCCCGGGCGCCGTCCCCGACCTGGTGCTGCTGACCGTGCTCGCCCTCGCCCTGGTCTACGGCCATGTCGGCGGCGCGCTCATCGGCTTCGGCGCGGGTCTGCTCTCCGACCTCGCCCCGCCCGCCGACCACGCCGCCGGACGCTACGCCCTCGTGCTCTGCGTCGTCGGCTATCTCGTCGGCCTCGCCAAGCCCGAGAACGGCAGGCTCAAGTCGGCCACCGGACCCATGATCGTGGTCGTCGCCGCCGCGATCGGCTCCACCGTGCTCTACGCGGGCGTCGGCGCGCTCGTCGGCGACACCGCCGCCCGCCACGTCGGACTCAGCAGCCTGCTCGTCACGGCCGCCCTCTACGACCTGCTGCTCGCGCCCTTCGTCGTGCCGGTGCTGATGGCGCTGGCCCGGCGGGCCGAGAACGATCCGCTCGCCGACGGCGGTTCGGCCTCCAAGACGGCCGACGTCTCCTCGGGCTGGCTGTCCTCCGGCACCGGCCTGCGCATCGGCAGCCAGCGCGGCGGACTGCGCGTGAAGGCCGCCAAGGCCCGCGTCGCCCGTGCCGGACGCATCAAGGGGGTCAAGCGACTGTGACGACAGCGACGCGCCCCGCCCGGCGAAGAGCCCAAGCGCCCCGGACGGCACGTGACGTGACCGGCCGCCAGGTCACCGCGCACAGGTTCGCCGTGTACTCGTATGACTCGTATGACTCGTACACGCACTGAGAGGGGGAGGCAGCAGCAGTGACCAACGCCCACCCGTCGCCCACCACCACCCTTCCAGCGGATGGGCCGCGCCCATGACCAACATTCCCGAGACCGGCCGGACCCCACGGGTCCAGATCCGGCTCGTCGTCATCCAGATCCTCGTACTCTCCCTCCTGGGCACCCTCGGCGGACGCCTCTGGTTCCTCCAGATCCGCAACGGCGACGAATACGCCAAGGAAGCCTCCGGCAACCACGTCCAGCAGGTCGTCCAGCCCGCCGTACGCGGCTCGATCCTCGATGCCCGGGGCGTCCCGCTCGCCGACAACGAGACCCGGCTCGTGGTCTCCGCCTCGCGCACCGACCTGATGAAGATGGCGGACGACGGCAAGGCCGTCCTCACCAAGCTCGCCGGCGTCCTCGGCCTCAAGCCCAAGGACGTCATCCAGAAGGTCCGCCTCTGCGACGCCAAGACGCCGCAGCCGTGCTGGAACGGCTCGCCCTACCAGCCGATCCCCATCACCGACAAGGCCACCGCGCGCCAGGCCCTCCAGATCCGCGAGCGCTCCGAGGACTTCCCCGGCATCACCGCCGAGCCGGAGGCCGTGCGCCGTTACGCCGCCCCCGGCAAGGCCAACACCGCGCAGGTGCTCGGCTACCTCTCGCCCGTCACCGACGACGAGATCACCAAGGCCAAGGACACCGACTCGCCCTACCTCCGCTCCGACCAGGTCGGCCGCTCCGGCCTGGAGCGCGAGTACGACAAGGCCCTGCGCGGCAAGGCCGGCGTCACCCGCTACGAGGTCGACAACCTCGGCCGGGTCATCGGCAAGGCCAAGGCCGACAAGGCCGAACCCGGAGCCAACCTCGTCACCAGCATCGACGCCCGCGTCCAGCGCGTCGCCGAGTACGAACTGAACGACGCGATGAAGGTCGCCCGCACCGCGTTCGACAAGAACACGAACCAGAACTACAAGGCGGACTCCGGCGCGGTCGTCGTCATGGAGACCAAGACGGGACGGGTCGTCGCGATGGCGTCCAACCCGTCGTACGACCCGAACGCCTGGGTCGGCGGAATCTCCGGCAAGGACTACACCAAGATCACCAGCAAGAGCTCCAACTACCCGCTGCTGAACCGCGCGATCCAGGGCCAGTCGGCCCCCGGGTCGATCTTCAAGGTCGTCCCGACGGCCGCCGCGGTCAACGCCGGCTACTCCTTCGACGGCCCCTACCAGTGCGCCAGCTCGTACTCGATCGGCGGCCAGGTCTTCAAGAACTTCGAGTCCAAGGGGTACGGCCCGATCAGCCTCGGCCGCGCTCTGGAGGTCTCCTGCGACACCGTCTTCTACAGCCTCTCGCACGAGGAGTGGAAGAAGGACGGCGGCATCAAGCCGAAGAAGAACGCCAAGAACTGGTTCTACAAGACGGCCCACCAGTTCGGTCTCGGCCAGGAGACCGGCATCGACCTCCCGAACGAGGTCACCGGCCGCGTCCCCGACCGCCAGTGGAAGGAGAACTACTGGAAGGCCAACAAGGACGTCTGGTGCAAGTACGGCAAGAAGGGCGGCTCGTACGCCCAGCAGATCGCGTACGAGAACTGCCTCGAAGGCAACCGCATGCGTGCCGGTGACTCCGTCAACTACTCGATCGGCCAGGGCGACACGCTCGTCACCCCGATCCAGATGGCGACGATCTACGCGGCCATCTCCAACGGTGGCACGCTCTACGAGCCGACCGTCGGCAAGGCCATCGTCAGCGCCGACGGCACGAGCGTCCAGCAGATCAAGCCCAAGTCGAACGGCAAGCTGCCGATGTCGCGCAAGACGCGCGACGAGATAGACGGTGCCCTCGCGGGAGTCGCGACCCGCGGTACGGCCGCCTGGCGGTTCGGCGGCTGGCCGCAGGACAAGATCCCGATGCACGCCAAGACGGGTACGGCCGAGGTCTACGGCAAGCAGACGACCTCATGGTTCGCCACGTACACCAAGGACTACTCGGTCGTCATGACGATCTCCCAGGGTGGTACGGGCTCCGGCGCCTCAGGCCCCGCGGTGCGCAAGATCTACAACGCGCTCTACGGCATCTCCGACGAAGGCGTCATCGACAAGAAGAACGCCCTCCTGCCCACCCCGCAGAAGGGCCTGCCGAAGATCCAGACCGACGGCACGATCGAGGTCCCGGCCATCTCCAAGGACCCGGCCAAGGACCAGCAGCGCAGCCAGGCCCCCAAGGAGAGCACCACGGACCCGGACCTGCCCGCCGGTACCACCGCCTCGCCCAACACCGCCAACCGCGTCACCCGACGGCGTACGGCCCGCCCGCCGAAGGGGCGGGGGAAGAGGATCCTGACATGACGAGGGCGGCGACCAAGGCACTGAGGATCCTGACATGACCGGAGCCAACAACTTCTCCGTCTCCCGGTACGGACCCGAGCGCGCGGGCTGGACACGGCTGTTCGCCCGCGACTCGATCACCCGAAGGCTCGACTGGCCGATACTGCTGTCGGCCGTCGCGCTCTCGGCGATCGGCTCGGCCCTCGTCTACTCGGCGACCCGCAACCGCACCGAGATCAACCAGGGCGACCCGTACTTCTTCCTCGTCCGCCATCTGATGAACACCGGCATCGGCTTCGCCCTGATGGTCGGCACGATCTGGCTCGGCCACCGCACCCTGCGCACGGCCGTCCCGATCCTGTACGGCATCTCGGTCTTCTTGATCCTGCTGGTGCTGACCCCGCTCGGCGAGACCATCAACGGCCAGCGCAACTGGCTCGTCGCCGGCGGCCTGTCGCTCCAGCCCGCCGAGTTCATCAAGATCACGATCATCCTGGGTATGGCGATGCTGCTGGCCACCCGGGTGGACGCGGGCGACAAGCAGTACCCCGACCACCGCACGGTGGTGCAGGCACTGGGGCTCGCGGCCGTCCCCATGGCGATCGTGCTGCTCATGCCCGACCTCGGCACGATCATGGTCGCGGTCGTCATCGTGCTCGGCGTGCTGCTCTCCTCCGGCGCCTCCAACCGCTGGGTGTTCGGCCTCATCGGCGCGGGCGCCCTCGGCGCGGTCGCCGCCTGGCGGCTGCAGGTCCTCGACGAGTACCAGATCAACCGCTTCGCGGCCTTCGCCAACCCCGAACTCGACCCGGCGGGCGTCGGCTACAACACCAACCAGGCCCGGATCGCCATCGGTTCCGGCGGCCTCTTCGGCACCGGCCTCGGCCACGGCTCACAGACGACCGGCCAGTTCGTCCCCGAGCAGCAGACGGACTTCGTCTTCACCGTCGCGGGCGAGGAACTGGGCTTCGTGGGCGCGGGCCTGATCCTGCTGCTCCTCGGCGTCATCCTGTGGCGCGCCTGCCGCATCGCCCGCGAGACGACCGAGCTGTACGGCACGATCGTCGCCGCAGGGATCATCGCCTGGTTCGCGTTCCAGTCGTTCGAGAACGTCGGCATGACCCTCGGGATCATGCCGGTCGCCGGTCTGCCACTCCCGTTCGTGTCCTACGGAGGATCCTCCATGTTCGCGGTCTGGGTCGCGATCGGGCTCCTCCAGTCGATCAGGGTGCAGCGCCCGATGTCGGCCTGAGACCTGTCCGACGGCAGCGGCGGGCAGCGTCGGCGGGCCCCACGGCCGGACCCCGGGTGTCGCCTCGTGGAACGCGAGGTGACACCCGGCCCAACGGGAAAAGACGACCTCCGGCCAAGCCCGGGCCGATTGGGTACTGCCCACAGCCCGCAAACGCGTCTAGATTCGGTTCATGGCGGACACGAAGCGCGAGATCGAGCGCAAGTACGAAGGTCCCGCGGCCGACGGCGGTACCGAGATGCCGGACCTGAGCGGCGTCACCGGCGTCGCGCGCGTCGTCGACAAAGGTGTCGCCGAACTCGACGCCACCTACTACGACACCTCCGACCAGCGACTCGCCGCCGCCTCGCTCACCCTGCGCCGCCGCACCGGCGGCGACGACGCCGGCTGGCACCTGAAACTCCCCGTCTCCGAGGGCGTGCGCGACGAGATCCGGGCCCCCCTCTCCGACACCGTGCCCCGCGCCATCACCGGCCTCGTCCGGTCCCGCGTCCGCGACGCCGAACTCGTCCCCCTCGTACGCCTGCGGTCCGCTCGTGACATCCGCCACCTCGTCGACGACTCCGGCGCCCTGCTCGCCGAGGTCAGCCTCGACCGCGTCCGCGCGGACCGGCTCGGCGGCGACGGCACCGCCGAATGGACCGAGCTCGAGGTGGAACTCGCCGACGACGGCGACCCCGCCTTCCTCGACAAGGTCGAGAAGAAGCTCCGCAAGGCCGGCCTGAGCCGCTCCGCCTCGTCCTCCAAACTGGCGAAGGCGCTGAGCACGACCGGCAAGCGCGCTAAGAAGCCCGCCCCCCAAAAGGCCCCGGACACCGCGGGCGACCACGTCCTGGCCTACCTCCGCGCCCAGTACGACGCCATCGTCGAACTCGACCCCGCCGTCCGCCGCGACCTCCCCGACTCCGTCCACAGCATGCGCGTCGCCACCCGCCGGATGCGCAGCACCTTCCGCTCGTACGGGAAGATCCTCGACCGCGCCGTCACCGACCCGATCGGCGACGAGCTGAAATGGCTGGCCGGCGAGCTCGGCGTCGACCGCGACCAGGAAGTCCTCACCGAGCGGCTCACCGAGTCCCTCGGCCGACTGCCCCGCACCCTGCTCTCCGGACCCGTCCGCACCCGGCTGCGCACCTGGGCGCACGCCCGCCACGGCGGCTCCCGGCGCCGCCTGATCTCGGTCCTGGACGGGAAGCGCTACCTCGCGCTGCTGACCGCGCTCGACGCGCTCGTGGCCGACCCGCCGCTGCTCAAGGGGGCCGGGGGCGACCCCGCCAAGGTGATCGCCAAAGCCGTCCGCAAGGACTTCGGAAAGGTCTCCGACCTCGTCGAGCAGGCCCTCGACCGGCCGCCGGGCGCCGACCGCGACCACGCGATGCACGAGGCCCGCAAGAAGGCCAAGCGCACCCGCTACGCCGCCGAGGCCGCGGCCCCGGCCCTGGGCGGACCGGCCGCCGGCCTGGTCAAGTCGATGAAGTCGCTGCAGAGCCTCCTCGGCGACCACCAGGACAGCGTGATGACCAGGGAAGCCCTGCGGGAACTGGCCGCCCTGGCCCACGCGGCGGGGGAGAGCTCGTTCACGTACGGGGTGCTCTACGGCCGTGAGGAGCAGCGCGCCGCCGAGGCCGAGGCGGCACTGCCGGGGACCTGGGAGAAGATCGAGGCACAGGCGGCGGTCTGAGCGCGTCGCCGCAGGCCGGAGCGGGGGTGGGCGGGGAAGCCGGCGCCCGGTGCCGGTCCGGCGGTGCGGCGGGTCCCTCCGGTCGCGTTACGCTAGATGGTCACCCCCACCATCAGCTCACGAAGGTTCGCGAGATGCCTGCCGAAACCGCCGTGTCGGTCTTCCCACAGCTCGAAGCTCTGCTCCCGCATGTGCAGAAGCCGATCCAGTACGTCGGCGGAGAGCTCAATTCCACGGTCAAGCCCTGGGACGCCTGTGACGTCCGCTGGGCTCTGATGTACCCCGACGCCTACGAGGTCGGCCTGCCCAACCAGGGCGTCATGATCCTCTACGAGGTGCTGAACGAGCGCGAGGGCGTCCTCGCCGAGCGCACGTACAGCGTCTGGCCGGACCTCGAAGCGCTGATGCGCGAGCACCGGGTCCCGCAGTTCACCGTGGACAGCCACCGCCCGGTGAAGGCCTTCGACGTGTTCGGCCTGTCCTTCTCCACGGAGCTGGGCTACACGAACATGCTGACCGCCCTCGACCTGGCGGGCATCCCGCTGGAGTCCAAGGACCGCACGCTCGACGACCCGATCGTCCTCGCGGGCGGCCACGCGGCCTTCAACCCCGAGCCGATCGCCGACTTCATCGACGCGGCGATCATCGGCGACGGCGAGCAGGCCGTGCTCGACATGACGGAGATCATCCGCGCCTGGAAGGCGGAGGGCCGCCCCGGAGGCCGCGAGGAGGTCCTCTTCCGCCTGGCGAAGACGGGCAGCGTCTACATCCCCGCCTTCTACGACGTCGAGTACCTCCCCGACGGCCGGATCGCCCGTGTCGTGCCCAACAAGTCGGGCGTCCCGTGGCGCGTGTCCAAGCACACGGTCATGGACCTGGACGAGTGGCCCTACCCGAAGCAGCCCCTCGTCCCCCTGGCCGAGACGGTCCACGAGCGCATGTCCGTGGAGATCTTCCGCGGCTGTACGCGCGGCTGCCGCTTCTGCCAGGCGGGCATGATCACCCGCCCGGTGCGCGAGCGTTCCATCACGGGCATCGGCGAGATGGTGGAGAAGGGCCTCAAGGCGACGGGCTTCGAGGAGGTCGGCCTGCTCTCCCTGTCCTCCGCCGACCACTCGGAGATCGGCGACATCGCCAAGGGCCTGGCCGACCGGTACGAGGAGGACAAGATCGGCCTGTCCCTCCCCTCCACCCGCGTGGACGCCTTCAACGTCGACCTGGCCAACGAGCTGACCCGCAACGGCCGGCGTTCGGGCCTGACCTTCGCCCCCGAGGGCGGCTCCGAGCGCATGCGCAAGGTCATCAACAAGATGGTCTCGGAAGAGGACCTGATCCGGACCGTCTCCACCGCCTACGGCAACGGCTGGCGCCAGGTGAAGCTGTACTTCATGTGCGGCCTGCCGACGGAGACGGACGAGGACGTCATGCAGATCGCCGACATGGCGATGAACGTGATCGCCGAGGGCCGCAAGGTCTCCGGCCAGAACGACATCCGCTGCACGGTCTCCATCGGCGGTTTCGTCCCCAAGCCGCACACCCCCTTCCAGTGGGCGCCGCAGCTCTCCGCCGAGGACACGGACGCCCGCCTCACGAAGCTCCGCGACAAGATCCGCGGCGACAAGAAGTACGGCCGCTCGATCGGCTTCCGCTACCACGACGGCAAGCCGGGCATCGTCGAGGGCCTGCTCTCCCGCGGCGACCGCCGCATCGGCTCCGTCATCCGCGCCGTCTACGAGGACGGCGGCCGCTTCGACGGCTGGCGCGAGCACTTCTCGTACGCCCGCTGGATGCGCTGCGCCGACAAGACCCTTCCCGCCTTCGGCGTGGACGTCGACTGGTACACCACCCGCGAGCGCACCTATGAGGAGGTCCTGCCCTGGGACCACCTGGACTCGGGCCTCGACAAGGACTGGCTCTGGGAGGACTGGCAGGACTCCCTCGACGAGACAGAGGTCGAGGACTGCCGCTGGACTCCGTGCTTCGACTGTGGCGTCTGCCCGCAGATGGACACCCAGATCCAGATCGGCCCGACGGGCAAGAAGCTGCTGCCGCTGACGGTGAAGAACGAGGGTCCGACGCCGGCCGCGAGCGGTCACTCCCACTGACGTGAGCGGGCACTCGATCGGGTGATTGAGGCGCCGGCGGGGGCTGGCGAGGACGGGGTGACGACTGCCCTGTCCGCAGCGGGCGTCCCGCCCCCTCGCCCGCCAGCGCCGCCAGCACCCCTTCGGACGCCGTTGCCGGGCCCTGAGGCTTCGCCGCACATCGTTTCCGAGGTGGAGTGGGTCTGAGGCCCGTATCGGCTTCTGCGTGACATGCATGACCCTGCGAGCCCCCTTTCCTGACTGGGAAGGGGGCTCGTCGGTGTTCGTCGGTGCGTGAATGAGTGCGACCGGGCTCCCTGTCGGAAGCCGCTCTTGTGGTGGGTCCTACTGGTCTGCCTTGTCGGTTTCCCGGTCCTTGAGAAGGCCCCGCCTTGATGTTCCAGTTCTGTGGCTCCACCAGGATCGTCTTCCATACCCGCCGCCGACCGCCCGGCTGCGGTTGGTGTGACGGGGGGATTCATACGGCGGCGGCCTTCGGGCCGCTGTGACTGCGGCTTCCTCGCGCCGAGCACGGGCACCAGGTTGAGCCGGACGTGGAACGCGTACCCGGCATATGTGTTCCGCTCGCGGGTGCGCGGCTTCCCTGACGTGTCGTACAGGAAGAAGGCGTGACACGGATGGTGAAGATGGGGCACTGGCCGTGAAACGTGCAGGGGCATGGCCGGACGGCCCCGACGGAAGGTGTGGTGGCTGAGGTGGCTGAGGTGGCGGAAGGTCCGGCGGAAATTCAGGCGGGCGAGCGGGTCGAGACTTCCGTGGAACTCGGGGGCTACCAGCAGGAGCTGAAACGGACGCTCGGCTCCTTTCAGGTGTTCGCGATCTCGTTCGCGTTCATCTCGGTGGCCGTCGGTATCTTCGCGACCTACGACGACGTACTGCAGACCGCGGGGCCGGTCGGGATCTGGCTCTGGGTCATCGCGGCGGTGGGACAGGTCCTGGTGGCGCTGGTGGTCGCGCAGCTCGCCGCCCGTATCCCGCTCAGCGGCTCCTCCTACCAATGGGCGTCACGGTTGACCAACCCGAAGATCGGCTGGGGGTTCGGCTGGCTGGCCTTCTGCTATCTGGCGATCGGTGTGGTCGCGGTCGACAACGCGCTGGCGAGCCAGGCGTTCATGCCGCTCGCCGGCATCGAGCCGGACGAGGGCACCGCGCGCCTGATCACGGTCGTGGTGCTGCTCGTCCAGGCCCTGCTCGCGGTGGCCTCGACACGCCTCGTCAGCCTGATCAACACGGGCGCTGTAGGGATCGAACTGGCGCTTGTCGTGGTGGTGGCGATCGCGCTCACCATCGCCGTGGTGGTCACGGGTGACGGCGCGGCCGACAATCTCGTCTCGCGCGGTGTCACCGAGAACGCCCCCGACTACTTCGCCGTCGGCGGCGGGCTGATGCTCGCGATGATCATGGGCCTCGCGACGCTCGTCGGCTTCGACGCCGCGGCGAATCTGGCCGAGGAGGCCAAGGACCCCCATCGCAGCGTGCCGCGGGCGATCGTGGGATCGGTGGTGGCGGCCGGATTGCTGGGCATGCTGTTCCTGATCGCGCTCACCGTCGCGATCGATGACATCCCCAAGGTCACCGCCGACGGCTCACCGGTCGCGGCGATCATGCGCGATCAGCTCGGTCCGGTGATGGAGAAGGTGCTGCTGGTCGCGATCACCTTCGCGTTCTTCGGCGCCGGGATGGTCGTGATGGTCGCTTGCTCGCGGATGATTTTCGCGATGTCGCGGGACTCGCGCTTCCCCGCCCACCGGCTGATGCGACGGGTCAACCCACGCACGCAGACGCCGATCCCGGCGACGGTCCTGATCTTCACCCTGGGGGTCGTCCTGATGGTCGCCCTGCCGGGTGCCGCACTCCTGGAGCTGATCACGGCGTCGACGATCCTCCCCGCGCTCACCTACGGCTCGACGGTCGTCCTCTACCTGGCGGTGCGCAAAGGACTGGATCGCAAGAAGGGCGCATTCGACCTGGGGCGCTTCGAGCTCCCCGTCGCGATCTGCGCGCTGGCGTGGACGCTCGTGGCGCTGTTCGTCCTGGTGGCACCCCGGGAAGCGCTCGTCTCCGTCGTGATCGTGGTCGGCCTGCTCGCCGCGGGCGGGCTGTACTTCCTCTTCATGCTGAAATTCGACCGCGAGGGGCTGGAGACCGAGCCCGGAGACATGAGCGCCTTCAAGCATTGATCTTCCGAACCGATGCCCCCGCACCCCGGACACCCCCGTGACCCCGGAGACCGAGGCCGAGGCGACCGCGATGGCCGCCCCGGTGGGCGGCCTGCCGTAAGACAGCGCGCGTAGTAGTCGGCCACCGGCGTGGCGAGTCCGGCGCCCGCGTTGGCCGGCCGTCGCACGTTCGCAGATCGGTGTAGGGTGAACCTTTGCGAAGGGGAGTAGCCCTGAGACACCAGTCGTCGACACACTGGAACCCGGTTTCGGGTTCCCGGTGGCTGGGCCCGCGGTCGTTGCGACGTGGGTGGGCGAGACCTTCGGCCCGTTGTCGACGACGTATACGCGTGTCGGCGGGGTCGAAGCCGCCGCCTCTCTTTTCGCGGTCGTCCTCGATGGCCCCGCCGGCGCGGGAAAGCCGGAGGACCCGTCATCTCTGCCGCGGACGATCCCACCTCGCCGTGCTCGCGCACGGGTCAGCCGTCGAACGCCTTCGTCCCCGCGCGGGACTGCTGGATCTGCACGGTCGTCCACAGCGTCGCCGAAGCCGCTTGGCGCGGCGAGGAAGGGCTGACCCTGCGTCACTGGTTGTCCGTGACCGCCAGCGGCATGCAGCACCGCATGCGAGATCACGGCCTGTCTCCGCGGGGCCGTCCGCGACTCGACTGACGTCGCGCCTCCGGGAGCGGTCCCGCGACACCGCTGGAGCTGGTCGGCGCACCGGACAGCGGTCGCGCGCGACCCCGGCCCGCACGGTCGCGCGGGCCGCCGAAGGGGTCACGGTCGTCCCGCCGGGCGGCGGAGGTCCCGACCGGGCCCGCGGTTGGTTCGCGGCCGCACCGGTGCGGCGTGTCCGCCGTCGCGGCGGGCTCCGCCGCTGTTTGAATCGCGGCATGAGCAAGCGTGACGATTCGGTCCTTTTCGGTAACCGGTTCCTGACCGTGCCCGCTCCCTCGGAGACTTTCCCCGAGGAAGGTATGGCTGCGACGGATGCAATGAGGCTCGTGGATGTGGATCTCGCCATGGAGGGTGACCCGCAGCGCAACCTCGCCACGTTTGTCACCACTTGGATGGAGCCTGAGGCGCAACGGCTGATCGCCGAGAATCTCCACCGCAATTTCATCGACCATGCGGAGTACCCGATTTCCGCCGAGATCGAGCAGCGTTGCGTGCGCATGCTCGCCGACCTCTTCAACGCGCCGGGCAGGACGACCGGATGCCGGACCCAGGGCTCGTCCGAGGCGATCATGCTCGGTGCGCTGTCGCTGAAGTGGAAGTGGCGGGAGCGTCGCCAGGCGGCAAATCTGTCGGTCGACCGCCCCAACCTGGTCTTCGGCGGGGACGTCCACGTCGTGTGGGAGAAGTTCTGCCGCTACTTCGACGTCGAGCCGCGGATCGTGCCGCTCGCCGAGGGCAAGTACACCATCGGACCGGAGGACGTGGAGCCTCATCTCGACGAGAACACGATCGGCGTCGTCGCCGTCCTGGGCACCACGTTCACCGGCCACAAGGACGATGTCGTCGGGATCGACAAGCTTCTGCGGGACGTCCGCAAGGAGCGGGACCTCGATATCCCGATCCACGTCGACGGAGCCAGCGGGGCGTTCGTGTGGCCCTTCCTCTACCCGGACTCGAAATGGGACTTCCGACTCGAGCAGGTCCGTTCGATCAACGTCTCGGGACACAAGTACGGCCTGGTCTACCCCGGCATCGGCTGGCTGGTCTTCCGCGAGGAGTCAGATCTGCCCAAGGACCTCGTGTTCGAGGAGAACTACTTGGGCAAGACCGACTCGACGTTCACGCTGAACTTCTCCACCGGTGCCTCGATGGTGCTCGCGCAGTACTACAACTTCGTCCGGCTCGGTCGCCAGGGCTACACGTACGTCATGAAGATGATGCAGGAGAACGCCCAGGCGCTGGCGGAGAACCTGCGGAGCGGCGGTCGCTTCGAAGTGATCGGCGGCGACCTCGAACAGCTGCCGCTGGTCGCTTTCCGTCTCGCGGGCAAGCACGCCTACGACGAGTCCGACGTGGCCTGGCAGCTCTCGGCCGAGCGCGGCTGGATGGTGCCGGCGTACACGCTCCCGCCCAACGCGGAGCGGGTGAAGATCATGCGTGCCCTGGTCAAGGAGACGCTGAGCCGCGAGCAGATCGATCGCCTGGGCCAGGACATCGACGACGCGTGTCGCACTTTGGACGACAAGGGTGCGACCCATGGGACCGAGCGGGCCCAGGTCAAACGCGGCACCGGCTACTGACGTACCTCCCGCCCCAGGCCGCACGCACCTGCCGGATCCAAGGATGTGGCGGGGTGGGCGAGAAGGCCCGGTCCTGGACCGGCCTGCCGTAGGACGGTGGTCCGGCCCGCCGACGGGCAGGAAACCGAGCCCCTCCCCGTCCGGGAGGGGCTCGGCGTGGCGGTCGGCCGCACGACGACGCGCACGTGCGGAACGCGGTGGGTCAGGCCGGGGTGTCGGCGTCCTGCGCGGAGGCCGCGAACTCCTCGGGGCCCTGCTCCGCCGCCGCCGGGTCCATCCACATGACCTGCCAGCCGTGGCCGTCGAGGTCGTAGAAGCTGCGTGAGTACATGAAGCCGTAGTCCTCGGCGCCGTCCGCCTCGGAGCCGCCCGCCGCGAGCGCGGCGGCGCTGACCGTGTCGACCTCGTCGCGGGACGACACGCTGAAGCAGTACAGCGCCAGCGTGTGCGTGGTGGGATCGGCCATCGGCAGTTTCGCGAACTCCGCGAACTTCTCGCGGCTGAGCAGCATGACGAAGGCGTCCTCGCCGACCAGCATGCAGGCGGAGCTCTCGTCGGTGAACTTCGGGTTGAAGCCGAACCCGAGCCCGGCGAAGAACGCCTTGCTGCGCTCGAGGTCGGACACGGGGATGTTCACGAACAGCATGCGGCCGGGGTGTGCGGGAGCGGTCATGGCGGGTCTCCATGCGGTGGTTTCGACGGGTGTACGTCCTGGTAGACCGGCGCGGCCGGCGGAACTCATCGGTGGATCTCCTCGGTCTGTTCCCGGGCGGGCGGCGTGGCCGCACGAGCCATTTCGGTGAGTTCGTGGTGTGCCGTCCGTACGGCACCGGGACCATTCGGGGAGAGTGGCTGTCCAGGAGCCGGCCGGGGTCGTACGGCATCGGGTGCGTCCGAGAGGGGATCGTGGACAGGAAGCGGCGCAGCGGACGTCGGACGGTCGTGCTCACGACGGTGCGGTGCGTCCTTGTCGCGGCCGCCCTGGTCGCCGCCTACTACCTGCTGCCGCTGGACTCGGCCTTCACGGCGACGTCCGTCCTCGTGCTCCTCGGCGGGCTGGTGGCGGTGGCCCTGCTCATGGGGTGGCATGTGCGCGGGATCGTGAGTTCCGAGCGTCCCAGGCTGCGTGCCATGGCGGCGCTGGCGACGGTACTTCCCCTGTTCCTGCTGCTCTTCGCCACGACCGACTACCTGCTGGATCGCAGCGCACCGGGCAGCTTCAGCGAGGCGATGTCGAGGACCGACGCCCTCTACTTCACGATGACCGTGTTCAGCACGGTCGGGTTCGGCGACATCAGCCCGCGCAGCGAGCCGGCCCGGATCCTTGTCACGGGACAGATCACGGCCAACCTTCTGCTGCTCGGCGTGGCCGCCCGGGTCCTGGTGAACGCGGTCGAAGAGGGCCGGCGAACGCAGGGCGGGGCGGGATAGCCGGCCGGCCGCGCCGGGCGTCCGAGGGGCCGGTCAGCCGGCGGGAACGTCCTCCGCGGGCAGTCGTCCCGCCTTCACCGCGTCGACGAGTGCCTGGTGGTCGCGCTCGTTCTGGTCGGCGTACGCCTCCGCGAAGGTGACGAGGGCCCGGTCGAAGGAGTCCTTCCCTCCCAGGTAGGAGGCGATCGCGATCCGGTCGCCGGACCGTGCGTGCGCGCGGGCGAGGGTGAGGCCGCAGACGCCGCCGAAGGTCTCCAGCTGAAGGGGCGACATCGTCTCCGGCATCGCGATGCCCTTCCAGTCGCGCAGCTGCCGGACGTAGAAGTCGCGGCGTTTGCCGTCGATGCCGTCCACGCGTTCCCAGCCGAGGAACATGTCGCTCGCCGCCTGCATCAACCGCTGTCCCGCGACGACGCGTTCGCCCTGGTTGCGGTACTGGCTGGCCCCGACGTGGTCGGCGAGGACGGAGGTGTCGGCTTCCTTGGCCTGCAGGAACAGCGGGTCGCGGCCGTCCCGTCCGAGGAGCAGGACGATCCAGCACCGGGTGCCGACGCTGCCGACTCCGACCACCTTGCGGGCGACGTCCGCGAGTTGGTAGTCGTCCAGGAGGGCGCGCCGGTCGGACGGCAGGGTGATCCCGTACCGCTCGATGAGTCCCCGGAACTGGCGCTCCAGCGTGGTGCGTTCGGCGTCGGGGAGCAGGTCGGCGATGGGGACCAGCAGCGGGGGGTCCGGCGCGATCCTCGGCCGGCCGTCGACCTGGCGCGTGAGTTTGTCGAAGACCTGCACGGTGTCGCGCGAGCGGGCCTTCGCCAGGGCGTGGTCGAGTTTCTTCCGGCCGCTCCCGCGGAGCCGGTCCGTCGTGAGGTCCTTGAGGCGCTCGGCGTCGATCTTCGCGTACCAGACGTCGAGGTTGCCCATCCCGGCGAAACGGCGCATGGCCTCCCGGTACGAGCGCACGGTACCGCTCACGATCCGGGCACGCTCGGCGTCGTCGAAGCCGTTCGCCCGGGCGGCGATGACGAAGCTCGCCGACAGCCGTTTGACGTCCCACTCCCACGGCCCCGGCAGGGTCTCGTCGAAGTCGTTGATGTCGAACATCAACTTCCGCTCCGGCGAGGCCAGCAGCCGGAAGTTGAGCAGATGGGCGTCTCCGCACAACTGGGCGTCGATTCCCGAGACGGGACCGCCGGCCAGGTCGGATGCCATGATCGCCGCGGCGCCCCGGTAGAAGCGGAACGGGGACTCGGTCATCCGGCTGTACCGGATCGGCACCAACTCCCGCACCCGGGCCGCGGACTGCTCCTCCAGGATCGCCAGCGGGTCCGGTCTCTTCGGACCGGGCCTGTACACCGCGTGCTTCGACCGCGGACAGCGGCGACGCGCCTCCTTGCCGAGGGCCGCGCGCTCCGCGGGTGTCGCGTGGGGCGACGTACGCATGGCCGTGCTCACGTGCTTGGGCATGGGCGGCTCTCCTGTCCGGCTCCGCTGCCCCCGGGGACCACGGCGTCGGAGCGCTGCCGTGGTCCCCCACCTGGTGTGCCGTGCCGATCGGCTCTTCCCGGTGGCGTCGGTTCTCAGCCCTGCTCTTGGATCTCGGCGTCGGCGACAGCGATGGCGATGCCGAGTGCTGCCGTGATGTTGCCCGCTGCCGTCATGACGCGGGCTGTGCCCACGATGGGAGCGATGGCGACCAGGACGTCCTGCAACTGGGCCGTGGTGATGCCTGTTTCCATGGCGGGGCCGATATGGGCCATGTAGGAGATCGGCGGGGCGTCCGAGGCGGCCAGGGCCGCGATGCGCGTGAGCAGCAGCATGTCCGGGGCCAGCCCGCACCGTTCGATCGAGTCGACCGTCATCGCGGCGAGCGTGTCCAGGACAGGGGTTTCCGACGCAGTGGCCATGTTCGGGTGCCTTCCGGTGGACTTCCGGCGCCGGTGGGAAGCGGCGGAGCATCGAGCATCCGCGAGCGCCGGGTTCCCTCAACGGTAGATCCGTCCCGGGCACCCCGCATGGCGGCTCGGATCGCCCCGGTCGGAGCGGGCGCCGTGGGCCGGGCACCGACGGATCGGCCACCAAGGGGCCGGAAGCGCGGGCCCCGACGATCACCGGGCGTCGGCGGACGGCTCTCCTAGCCCGTACGGCCCGTCCGGGCGTGCCGTTTCTCCGCGCGGCGACGGAAATGGAGGCAGGCCGTCCCCGATGAGCCCCGGAGCATCCATGACCAGCCCCCGCGATCCGTTCGAGCCCGACGCAGTCCCGGAGAAGGACGCGGGTGACGCGGCGGGGAGTGGGCACAAGGGCGGCTCGACGGCCGCGCGGATCGCCAGGAACACCGCTTCCGCGGTGCTCATCGTCCTCACCTGCGTCCTCGTACCGATCGCGCTGCTCACCGTGTGGGTGCACGACATCGCGCTGGACACCGACCGGTACGTGGCGACGGTCTCCCCGCTGGCCTCCGATCCCGCGATCGAGGACGCGGTGATCAAGCGCGTCACCCATGCCGCCGACGTGCGGGTCGACGGCAGCCAGGCGGCCTCGGACATCGCCGCGTGGCTCCAGGCGCAGGGCCTGCCGCCGAAGGCCGCACAGGCCGTGAAGGGGCTCGGCCCCCAGCTCGACTCCGCGGTCGACGACACCGTGCAGAAGGTGGCCACGCGCTTCGTGCGGAGCGACCGCTTCGAGAAGATCTGGACGAGCGCCAACCGAGAGGCCCACGCCGCTCTCGTGCACGCGCTGACCGGCCAGGGCCGGGGAGCCGTCGGCGTGAACGGCGGAACGGTCACCCTGAACGTCGGCGAAGCCGTCGACCAGGTCAAACAGTCGCTCGTGGACGCCGGCCTGTCCCCGGCGGCCGCCATCCCCGACGTCGACAAACAGATGGTGCTCCTCCAGTCCGACCAACTGGAGAAGATCCGCGGCGGAGCTCATCTGCTGGACGTGATCGGGAACTGGTTCCCCGTGCTGGTCGTGGTGATCGGCGCCGCCGGGGTGCTGCTGGCCCACCGGCGCCGACGAGCCCTGGCCCGTACGGCGCTCGGCGCGGCCTTCGCCTGCCTGGTCGTGGCCGTCGTCCTGGTCGTGGCCCGCCGCTACTACCTGGACCACCTCCCCTCCCAGGTCCAGTCGGAGGCCGCCGCAGCAGCGGTCTTCGACACGCTGCTCCACTTCCTGAAGGTCAGCCTCCGCACGGCGATCGTGCTCGGCGTCGTCATCGCGCTCGGCGCCTACCTCATCGGTCCCGGGCGGCTGCCGATCGCGGTCCGCGGTACGTCCGAGCGGGCCGCGGACTCCGCGGCCCGGTGGGCGTACGCCCATCAGGTCCGCACCGGCCGGGCGGGAACCTGGGCGCAGGCGCACCGCCGCTGGATCACCCTGGTCGCGCTGCTGGTCGTCGCCCTGGTCTTCGCCCTCTGGAACCACCCCACGGTCCTGACGATCCTGCTGCTCGTCCTCGTCCTCCTGGCCCTGCTCGCGATCCTCGCGCTCCTCGCGGCCTCCGGGCGCGCCACGACCGAGGCGGAGAAAGCCGCGCCACCGGCGCCGGAAGGCGGTCGCTGAGCGGTCGGCCACCCCGGTCACCGCTCGGCCGCCGCTCGGCCACCGAGGGCCGGCCGGACGGTCGGACGACCCGATTGCCTGTCGTGCCTTTCGCGGGATGCGAGGTCCGGGTCGGCGGGCCCACATCGGCGGGCCCACCTCGGCGGGTGGAACCCGTCACCGGCACGGTCCGCACGGTCGCGGAGGCAGAACGGGGCTCCTCCGGGCCCGGCGGCCGGTCCGAGGCGTCATGAGCGGCGGAGCCGTCAGCGTCCGAAGGGTCCCTTGACCTGTTCCTTCGTGCCGCGCATCCTGCCCCGTGTCTCCAGCGCGGCGCCCTTTGCCGCGAGGGTTTCCTTGTGCAGCGCGTGGGCCGCCTTTCGCACGGTCCTGCCGACGACCTGTTCGGCCTTTGCCCTGGCCCGTTCTCCGGCACTCATCGCAGCACCTCCGCACATCTCACCGGCCGGGTTCCCCGGTGGCGGGTGGGAAAACCGGACCACGCCGGTTCCGCCGGTGAGGCCGGGACGCCGGCCGCGTCGATGTTCAGGACGCCGGGCCGCCGCCGGCTTCGGCCTCTGGACGTCCGGACCGGGCCGTCCACCCCCGGGCAGTCCACCCCGGGGCATCCGGGTGGGCGGCTTCGTCGTGCCGGACCGGCCCGCTTCCGGGGGCTTCGGGGGAGTGACCGCCGGACGGCATGCCGCGAGGGGTGTCCGAGCCGCCGCCGGTCGCCCGCCCTCGGACACCCCTCCGCTGTCGGTCATGCCCCGCCGTTGAGGGCGTCGGGCGTCGGCTGCCGGGCGACCAGGATCCAGGGCTTGGGACGGCCCGTGCGGTCGGCGCAGTTCAGCGTCGCGGGGTGGGTGGTGGTGAACGCGACGCAGGCGGCTTCCCAGACCTGACCGGTGGTGGTGATGACGTCGAACTTGATGCGCTTCACCGTCTCGGACCGGTTGTGCGCGTTGACCGTGACGTCACAGGGCAGGCCGGCCGCGCCGCCCGCGGGATAGTCGGGACGGGCGCTGAGGTCGGTCCACAGGAGCGTCTGCTGCTCACCCGCCCGCTGGTCGCGGATGCCCGCGTACGTCCTTCCGCCGGTCAGCGCGAGACGGATCTCGAAGTCCGCCGATTCCTGCGCGGCGTCGATCCCGACGCAGGGGCCCGTCGGACCCACAGGGCCCACAGGGCCCACAGGGCCCACAGGGCCCACAGGGCCCACCGGACCCACCGGACCCACCGGACCCACCGGACCGGTGGCGCCGGTGGCTCCGGTGGCCCCGGTCTGGCCGGGTGGGCCCTGGGGTCCGGCGGGCCCCCTCGGGCCCCTCGGGCCCCTGCACCACCTTCCGTCGCCGGGGCGGTGCGGTCTGCATCCGTCGCTGCCGTCCGGGGTGAGGTCCGCCGGTGTCGCGGGGCCGACCACGCCCGACGCCATCACCAGTGCGAGCGAGGCGACCACACCCGCCCTCTTGAACCGGCCGCGGGCCGGCGGGCCCGGCAGGCGGGCGGTCCGGGACTCGGGATTCATACGGGGGCGCTCCTTGCGTCGGTCGGTGGAAAATTCCAGAAGCCGATCGCGAGCTTTACCCGTCGACGCCGGTCGGACCGGCGCATACCGAGGAACTCGCCATACATATCATCAGATCAGCTCAATTCGGCAACGTCTGGTGACTCCGGCTCAACTGTCGGCCGGTGATCCGAAGTTGGACTCACCGCGCCCTGGGGGTCCGCTCGGCAGGGTGAAGGCGTCGGTGCCCCACGGAGCGCCGATACGCGGAGTGCCGATATGTCGAGTGCCGATATGTCGCATCCAATGTGGCGGCCGGTGCGTCTATGCGGGTATGGATCTGGAAAAGCCGTCCGCCGCCCCGCCCGGTACGCAGGCCGAGGGATGTCTCGCTGTCGCGATCCGTGTTCCGGTGCGGATCGTGGTGCTCGTCCTCGTCGTGCCGGTACGGATGGTGTGGGACGCGCTCGTCGTCGGCGGAAGGTTTCTTCGGGACACGCTGTTCCGGCCGCTGGGGCGAGCGCTCGGGCGGGTTCTCGGGTGGGTGGGGCGGGCGCTGTTCGTGTGGCCCTGGGTGGCGCTGTGGCGCTACGTCGCGCTCCCGCTCGGCCGCGTACTGGCCCGGCTCGGGCAGGTGCTGCTCGTCGTGCCCGCGGTCTGGCTGTACCGCACGGTCCTGACCCCGGTCGGGCACGCCCTCGCCCGGGCGGCCCGAGGGGCCGGTGCCGTGCTCGCCCGGCTGTTCACGGGCGGCGTGGCCGTGCTCGGCCGGCTCCTCGGTGGTCTCGCGGCCGCGGCCGGCTGGGTGTACGCGCGGCTGCTCACGCCCCCGGGGCACGCGGTCGCCTGGCTGTTCAAGGGCGCCGGCATGGTCCTCGCGGCCGTCGCGATCGGGGTGTACACCGTTCTCGCCCGGCTGGTGCGGTACCTGCTCGTGGTCCCCGCCCTGTGGCTGTACACCTGGGTCCTGGCCCCCGTCGGCAGGGCGGTCGCCTTCCTCGCCGACCGGTTCGTACGGCTCGTACGGCTGATCTTCGTGGGCATCGGTACCGCGCTCTACTGGACCGCCCGCGTCCTGCTGGTGCTTCCCGCTCTCGCCGTGTGGCGCTGGGTCCTCGCGCCCGTCGGGCGGGCCCTCGCCGTCGTGGCCAGGGAGATCGGCGAGGCCCTCGGGCACGCCTGGCGGATCGCCGGGTACGTCTCGCTCGCCGTCGGACGGTTCCTCGCGCGTCTTTTCCGGTGGACTTTCGTCGAACCGGCGCGCTGGGCCTACCGGACCGTGCTGACACCGGTCGGGCACGCCGTACGCGATCTGGTGCTGAAGCCCGCGGCCGAGGCGGCGCGCGGGATCCGGCGGACGGCGCGGCAGGCTCTGGAAGCCGCCCGGGACAGCGCGCGGCAGGCCCGCGCCGACTTCCGGCGCATGCTCTTCGGAACGCCCCCGGAACCACGGCCGGTCGCCCGGCGGGAACCAGCGGCCCCCGACACACGTACTCTAGGTAGCAGTACGACCGCACTCATGAAGGACTGAGCGACACTGGGCAAGCGACAGCCCGAAGGCCCGCCGCCCGCACCCGCGGTGCAGCGCATCCGACTGCGCTACACCAAGCGCGGCCGCCTCCGGTTCACCAGCCACCGTGACTTCCAGCGCGCCTTCGAGCGTGCCCTGCGCCGTGCCGCCGTACCCATGGCGTACTCGGCAGGGTTCACGCCGCATCCGAAGGTGTCGTACGCCAATGCCGCACCCACCGGCACCGGCAGCGAGGCGGAGTACCTGGAGATCGCGCTCACCGCGAAGCGCGACCCCGAGAAGCTGCGCGAGCTCCTCGACGAGTCGATGCCCCAGGGGCTCGACATCATCGAGGCGGTCGAGGCCCGCGTCTCGGGTCTCGCCGACCGGCTCACCGCTTCCGTGTGGGAGATGCGCCTCGACGGCGTGGACCCGGCGGACGCGGAGCGCGCGGTGGAGGCCTTCAACACGGCCGAGACCGTGGAGGTCAGCCGCAAGGCCAAGAACGGCATGCGGACGTTCGACGCCCGCGGTGCCGTGGCGAGCCTCGAAACCACCTCCGAGACGCACAGTCCACAGGCTGATAGGCCGACCGACCAGCCCTGTGCGATACTGCGGCTGGTTGTTCGGCACGTGACGCCTGCCGTTCGACCCGACGACGTCCTGTCCGGTCTTAGCGCCGTGGCCGACCTGGCGCCGCCGGTCGCCGCAGCGGTGACCAGGCTGGCGCAGGGGCTGTTCGATGAAGAGACCGGCACGGTGACCGACCCGCTCGCGCCCGACCGCGAGGCAGTCGCAGCCGCCCCAGCCGATCGCACAGGGGCCGCCGAAACTGCCGCCGCGAAGGCGTCGGCGTAAGGAAGGTCCCGCGTAAGGACAGATGTCGTAGCGTCGCCCTCGTATCCGGGAGCCACCTGGGTCGGGCAGCGCACCGACCTTAAAGACTTTCGCCAGGCCGTACGCACACATGGTGTACGGAACCGGCGAGACAGGACAAAGAGAGCTCCCGTGCGGCGCCCGCGCCCCGGACGGCGGCACCGCGCATCGCGCGAGCCGCGGACGTCACCGGCATCGCCGGACCAGGCGCGGCGCCCGGGAGCCTGACGGGAGATCCACCCGCATGCTCGAGCCGACCGAACCCACCGAGGGTTCCGACAACAACACTCCCAGCGACACCCTGCCGCCGCGGCGCCGCCGCCGTGCGGCGTCGCGCCCCGCCGGTCCGCCGACCGCCGCCACCGAGGCCGCGGCCGAGACCACCGCGTCGGCCATACCGGTCGTGGCGTCCGCCGACCTCGCGGCCGAGGACGCTTCCGCGGGGGCTGTGACCTCCGCGGACGCCGAGGCCGAGGAGACGGACGAGACCGAAGAGGCCGCCGAGACGGCCGCGGCCGAAGTGGCCGAGGAGGCCCCGGCCGAGGTCGAGGCCGCCGCCACCACAGCTTCCGACGACGCCGCACCGCGCCGTACACGTCGGCGCGCCACCCGTCGTGTCTCCGCTCCCGCCGGAGCGCCCGGGACGGACGGGACCGCCGAGGCCGACGAGACCGTCGAGCCCGCCGCCGTCGCCGAGCCCGAGAGCCGGCCCGTCGAGGAGGCCCCGGCCGCGGTCGAGGAGACCGCGCCCGCCGGCCGTACCCGCCGTCGCGCCACCCGCCGGGCCTCCGCGCCCGCCGGAGCGCCCGCCGCGGCCGAGACCGCCGAGGCCGTGACGACCGCCGCCGAGCCGGTGGCCGCCCCCGCCACCGCGGAGGCCGAGCCCGAGGCACCCGCCGCCGAGCCCGTCGCCGAGGAGGCCGCCCCGCGCCGCACGACCCGCCGTCGTGCCACCCGCCGGGCCTCCGCACCCGCCGGAGCGCCCGAGGGCGACACCGCCGACGAGCGTGTGGAGGCGCCCGTGACCAGCGAGAGCAAGTCCGAGGAGACCGCGCAGCCGCAGGCCGTCGAGGCCGCGCAGCCCGAGGCCCCGCAGACCGAGGCCGCGCAGCCCGAGGACGGCGGCCCGCGCCGTAGCCGCCGCCGTGCCACCCGCAAGGCCGCCGTCGGTTTCTCCGCGCCCGCCCCGAAGGAGACCGAGGGGTCCTCGCGGCGCCCGGCCCGTCCGGCCGTCGCCGTGTTCCAGGCGCCGGTGTTCACCGAGCCGATGTTCCAGACGCCCGAGCGCGCCGCCGCCGCGGCTGCCGCCGAGGCGGCCGAGGCCGCTGAGGCTCCCGAACCGGTCGAGACCGTCCAGGAGCCGGCCGTCGGCCGCAGGCGCCGGCGTCGCCGGGGCTTCGAGGACGAGCCGCAGGCCGTGACCGAGGAGACGCAGGAGCCCGTCGAGGACACGGAGCCCGTCGAGGCCGCGGAGCCCGTCGAGGACGCGGAATCCGCCGAGGACGCGGAGGACGCCGTCGAGGGTGACGAGGGCGAGGAGGAGTCCGCGGGCTCCCGTCGCCGTCGCCGTCGCGGTGGCCGCCGTCGCCGCCGCGGCGAGTCCGCCGAGTCGGACGCGGACAGCGAGGCCGGTGAGGACGACTACGCCGCCGAGCAGGCCGCGCAGGACGCCGAGGACACCGCCGAGCAGGCCGAGGAGGACGCCGAGGAGGACGACGAGCGCGAGGAGCCGGGCGGCTCCAGCAGCAGCCGGCGCCGCCGTCGCCGTCGTCGTCGCGCCGGTGACTCCGGTGGCGAGGCCGAGCAGCCCGGCGAGAACGACCCCGAGCGCACCGTCGTCAAGGTCCGCGAACCGCGCGGCAGGCGCGAGGAGCAGCCCTCGGACGAGGTGCAGTCCATCAAGGGCTCGACCCGTCTCGAGGCGAAGAAGCAGCGCCGTCGCGAGGGCCGCGAGCAGGGCCGCCGCCGTGTTCCGATCATCACGGAGGCCGAGTTCCTGGCCCGCCGCGAGGCCGTCGAGCGGGTGATGGTCGTCCGTCAGAGCGGTGAGCGTACCCAGATCGGTGTCCTCGAGGACGACGTGCTCGTCGAGCACTACGTCAACAAGGAGCAGGCGACCTCGTACGTCGGCAACGTCTACCTGGGGAAGGTCCAGAACGTGCTGCCGTCGATGGAGGCCGCGTTCATCGACATCGGCAAGGGCCGCAACGCGGTGCTCTACGCCGGTGAGGTCAACTTCGAGGCGCTCGGCATGGCTCACGGGCCGCGCCGGATCGAGGCCGCCCTCAAGTCCGGCCAGTCGGTCCTGGTGCAGGTCACCAAGGACCCGATCGGCCACAAGGGCGCGCGTCTGACCAGCCAGGTCTCCCTCCCGGGCCGCTACCTCGTGTACGTGCCCGAGGGCTCGATGACCGGCATCAGCCGCAAGCTGCCCGACACCGAGCGCGCGCGTCTGAAGACCATCCTCAAGAAGATCGTCCCCGAGGACGCGGGCGTCATCGTGCGCACCGCCGCCGAGGGCGCGAGCGAGGACGAGCTGCGCCGTGACGTCGAACGTCTCCAGGCGCAGTGGGAGGACATCCAGAAGAAGGCGAAGAGCGGCAACGCCCCGACCCTTCTCTACGGCGAGCCGGACATGACCGTCCGCGTCGTCCGCGACATCTTCAACGAGGACTTCTCCAAGGTCATCGTCAGCGGTGGCGAGGCGTGGGAGACCGTCCACGGCTATGTCTCCCACGTGGCGCCCGACCTGACCGACCGGCTGTCGAAGTGGACCTCCGAGGTCGACGTCTTCGCCACGTACCGGATCGACGAGCAGCTCATGAAGGCGCTGGACCGCAAGGTCTGGCTGCCCAGCGGCGGCTCGCTGGTGATCGACAAGACCGAGGCCATGATCGTGGTCGACGTCAACACCGGAAAGTTCACCGGCCAGGGCGGCAACCTCGAGGAGACCGTCACCAGGAACAACCTGGAGGCGGCCGAGGAGATCGTGCGTCAGCTGCGGCTGCGCGACCTCGGCGGCATCGTCGTCATCGACTTCATCGACATGGTCCTGGAGTCCAACCGGGACCTGGTGCTGCGGCGTCTGCTCGAATGCCTGGGCCGGGACCGTACGAAGCACCAGGTGGCCGAGGTGACCTCGCTGGGCCTCGTGCAGATGACCCGCAAGCGGGTGGGCCAGGGTCTGCTGGAGTCCTTCTCCGAGACCTGTGTCCACTGCAACGGCCGCGGTGTCATCGTGCACATGGAGCAGCCGACGTCCGTCGGTGGCGGCGGCAAGCGCAAGAAGCGCGGCCGTGGCGGTGCCGAGCTGGTCCAGGACCACGAGCACGACCACGAGCACGAGGTGGCCGAGGAGCTGGAGACCGAGACCGAGGCGGAGGTGGCCGCCGAGGTCGCCGCGCCCGTCGCTCTGGTCGAGACCGAGTTCCAGCCGGACGAGGAGTTCTACGGCAGCGCCGCCGAGGCGGAGGCCGCGGCCACCCGTGGCCGCTCGCGGCGCCGTGCCTCCCGGCGCGCGTCCGCTCCCGCCGGTGCGCCGAAGACCGAGGAGCGCGCTCCCCGGACCAGGCGCGAGGAGCGCGCCGAGCGCGCCGCCGCCCGGTCCCGTGAGGCCGTCGAGGCCGAGCCGTTCGCGGCCGAGGACCCGGTCGTCGAGGCGCCGGCCGCCGAGCAGCCGGTGTCCGAGCAGCCGGTCGTCGAGGCTCCGGCCGAGACCGTCGAGGCCCCCGCGGCCGCCGTGGCGGAGGCCGCTCCCCAGGGCCGTACGCGCCGTCGTGCGACCCGCAAGGTGTCGGCGCCGGCCGGTTCGCCCAGGTCGGCCGAGGAGGCCGTCGTGACGGTCACGGAGCCGGTCGCGGCGCCCGTCGCCGAGGCCCCCGCGCAGACCGCCGACGAGGCGGAGAAGGCGCCCCAGCCGGTGGCCGAGGCCCCCGCCGAGAGCGCCGCGCCGGCCCGTCCGCGCCGCCGTGCCGTGCGCAAGGCCACCGCGCCCACCGCGTCCGCGGAGGCGGCCGTCGTGGTCGTCCCGTCGGCCGCCGCGGAGCCGGTCGCCGAGCCCGAGGCCGAACCGGAGGCCGTCGAGGCCGACGCCGAGGCCCCGGCCGCCAAGAAGACGGCCGCCCGCAAGACGGCCAAGAAGGTGACGGCGAAGAAGGCCGCCACCAAGAAGGCCGTGGCGGCCAAGAAGACGGTCGCCAAGAAGGCCACGGCCAAGAAGACGACCGCGAAGAAGGCGGCCGTCAAGTCCACGGCGAAGAAGACCGCGGCGGCCGAGCAGACGCTCTCCACCGTCACGGCGTCCACCGACGAGAGCTGAGGCTCCGCACGGTGTCCCCGGCCCGCGCGTCAAGCGGGCCGGGGACACCGCGTGACCGGTGGCACACCCGCGGGGCCCGGCCTGGTTTGACCCTTTCGGTCGTGGCCCCGTAACCTTGACCGTCGGCGTGTCCCCTGACGCGCCGCATCCCCGTAAACCTCTTCCTCCTGGTGCTGCGAGCTTCGTGCTCAGCGTTCCGGGAGAGGCCGCTCGCGCGAGTCGGCGGCTGGACTGCGGGGTCCCGTTCCGAGCGAAAGAGAGATCCGCGTGTACGCCATCGTGCGCAGCGGTGGTCGCCAGCACAAGGTTGCTGTCGGCGACATCGTTGAGGTTGACAAGATTCCCACCGCCAAGGTTGGCGACACGGTCGAGCTCTCGACCCTGCTCGTTGTCGACGGCGAAGCCGTGACGAGCGACCCCTGGGTCCTCGCGGGCATCAAGGTCCAGGCCGAGATCGTGGACCACCACAAGGGTGTCAAGATCGACATCCTTCGCTACAAGAACAAGACCGGCTACCGCCGTCGTCAGGGCCACCGCCAGCAGTACACGGCGATCAAGGTCACTGAGATCCCCGCGGCTGCGAAGTAAGGGTAGGGACTGAGACATGGCACACAAGAAGGGCGCATCGTCCACTCGGAACGGTCGCGACTCCAATGCTCAGCGGCTCGGTGTGAAGCGCTTCGGCGGTCAGACCGTCAACGCCGGTGAGATCCTGGTCCGCCAGCGTGGCACCCACTTCCACCCCGGCGTCAGCGTCGGCCGTGGCAAGGACGACACGCTGTTCGCGCTGGCCGCCGGTGCGGTCGAGTTCGGCACGCACCGTGGCCGCAAGGTCGTGAACATCGTTCCGGTCGCCTGATCGAGTCCCGTCGAGGCTGATCCGGTTCCACGCGGACCGGGTCGGGTGCCTCGGGGCCCAGGCTCCGTAGAACAGAGTTCCTCGCGAGGCGGACCTCACTTCCCCCACGGGAAGAGGGTCCGCCTTTCGCGTGTTACGTAAGAGACATTCCGTACGTACTGATGTAACCGAAGTGCTGGAGGCACCCCACATGACCACCTTCGTGGACCGCGTCGAGCTGCATGTCGCCGCGGGTAGCGGAGGTCACGGCTGTGCCTCCGTACACCGGGAGAAGTTCAAGCCGCTCGGCGGCCCGGACGGCGGCAACGGTGGCCGTGGCGGTGACGTGATCCTGGTCGTCGACCAGTCCGTCACCACGCTGCTCGACTATCACCACTCACCGCACCGCAAGGCGACCAGCGGCAAGCCCGGCGAGGGCGGCAACCGCTCCGGCAAGGACGGCCAGGACCTGGTGCTGCCCGTGCCCGACGGCACGGTCGTGCTCGACAAGGCGGGCAACGTCCTCGCCGACCTCGTCGGACAGGGCACCACGTACGTCGCCGCCGAGGGCGGCCGCGGAGGCCTCGGCAACGCGGCGCTGTCCTCGGCCCGCCGCAAGGCGCCCGGCTTCGCGCTGCTCGGCGTGCCCGGAGGCATGCAGGACATCGTCCTGGAGCTGAAGACCGTCGCCGACGTGGCCCTCGTCGGCTACCCGAGCGCCGGCAAGTCCTCGCTCATCTCGGTCCTGTCCGCCGCCAAGCCGAAGATCGCGGACTACCCCTTCACGACCCTCGTCCCGAACCTGGGCGTGGTGACCGCGGGCGAGACCGTCTACACGATCGCCGACGTGCCCGGCCTCATCCCCGGCGCCAGCCAGGGCAAGGGCCTCGGCCTGGAGTTCCTGCGCCATGTGGAGCGGTGCAGCGTGCTCGTCCACATCCTGGACACGGCCACCCTCGAATCCGAGCGGGACCCGATCTCCGACCTCGACATCATCGAGGAGGAGCTGAAGCAGTACGGCGGCCTGGACAACCGTCCGCGCATGGTCGTCCTCAACAAGATCGACGTGCCGGACGGCAAGGACCTCGCGGAGATGGTCCGCCCCGACCTGGAAAGCCGCGGCTACCGCGTCTTCGAGGTGTCCGCGGTCGCCCACATGGGCCTCAAGGAGCTGTCCTTCGCGCTCGCCGAGATGGTCGCCGGCGCGCGTGCCGCGAAGCCCAAGGAGGAGGCGACCCGGATCGTCATCCGCCCGAAGGCGGTCGACGACGCCGGCTTCACCGTGGCGCAGGAGGAGGACGGCCTCTACCGCGTGCGCGGCGAGAAGCCCGAACGCTGGGTGCGCCAGACCGACTTCAACAACGACGAGGCCGTCGGCTACCTCGCCGACCGGCTCGCGCGCCTCGGTGTCGAGGAGAAGCTGATGAAGGCGGGCGCCCGCTCCGGCGACGGCGTCGCCATCGGCCCCGAGGACAACGCGGTCGTCTTCGACTGGGAGCCCACCGTCATGGCCGGTGCGGAGATGCTGGGCCGCCGCGGTGAGGACCACCGCTTCGAGGCTCCGCGCCCCGCCGCGCAGCGCCGCCGCGACCAGCAGGCCGAGCGGGACGAGTCGCAGAAGGAGTACGACGACTTCGAGCCGTTCTAGGTCTCGCTCCAGCGGGACGTGCGTGCCCGCCGCCGCGGTCGTCCCAAGTGGACGTGAGGGAACCCGGGGCGTGGGCAGGGCAACCAAAAGGCCGGACCGTGAGTCGTAGCGGGCGCGGAGAGGATCTTCCTCTCCGCGCCCGTTGTGCATTCCGGACACCCGCCGCAGCGGCTTTCGGCGCCGTTGCTCCCTTCGTGGCAGGAGCTCCATGTCCCACCGCCGTTCCTTCTTCGCCCGCCGCAGGCCCTTCGTCATCGGTGCCGGTGTGGCCCTGGCCGCGGGCGCGCTGGCCGTGTCCGCAGTCAACGCGACGCCCGTGCCGACGACCGGCTCCACCACGCCGAGCGCCAAGCGGCTGCACGACGACTTCAACGGCGACGGCTATCCGGATCTCGCGATCGGAGCGCCGGGCACCACGGAGAGCGGTCTGAAGAACGCCGGGGCCGTCAGCGTGCTGTACGGAGCCTCCGGCGGACTGTCCACCGCGCGCAAGCAGGTGCTGACCTGGCCCGGGCACGGCACCGGCGACACCCCCGAGTACGGATACGGCTCCGGGTTGCGGAGTGCCGACCTCGACGGCGACGGATACGCGGATCTGCTCTCGTCCGTGGCGGTGTCGATGATGGACGTGGACAGCGGTTACGCCGTGGTCGTCAACTGGGGTGGCCCCAAGGGACTGTCGGCGACTCCCACCCAGCTCGCATGGAGCCCGTACTACGAGTGGCGGGGCGAGTTCACCGTCGGTGACGTGGACGGCGACAAGCACCCGGATCTGGTGACGGCGGGCGCCGAGCAATGGCTCTCCGACGACCCGGACGTCCAGCCCGAGGAGGACGGGACGGTGCGCCACGGCCCGTTCACCCGCGGCGGTGGCAACGCCGGGAGGGACCACTTCACCGTCGATCCGCAGAAAGCCCTGTTCAACCCGGTGATGGCGGCCGGCGATGTGACCGGGGACGGTGTGGCGGACCTCGCGGTGACCACCGGGGACGGCGGCACGCGCAGGACGGCGCTGCTCGCCGGTGGCAAGGACGGCTTCACCGACAAGGGCCTGCTGCACGACGCCCAGGGCCGTGCCGTCGCGGGCGAGGACGTCGCGATCGGCGACCTGGACAAGGACGGGTACGGCGACGTGATCGTCGGCCGCTCGGCGTCGGGCGACGCCGGATCGCCCGCCAAGGGCGGCGCGGTGGGCGTCGTCCACGGCGGCCCCGGGGGCGTCTCGACGACCCGCAAGCCCGTGTGGATCAGCCAGGACACCCCGGGCGTCCCCGGTACCGACGAGAAGGGCGACGGCATGGGCACCGGCCTGTCCGTCGGCGACACCAACGGTGACGGCTACCTCGACGTGGCGACGGGCCTGCCCGGCGAGGACGTCGGCACCACCGTCGACGCGGGCGGTGTGCTCGTCCTCAGGGGCAGTGCCTCGGGTCTGACCGGTACCGGCGCCAAGTCGTTCACCCAGAGCACCTCGGGCGTGCCCGGTACGGCGGAGAAGCTGGACCGGTTCGGTGCCGAGACGGCCCTGGTCGACGGGAACGGCGACAAGAAGGACGGCCTGATCGTCGGCGACCCGGACGAGAACGCGGGCAACGGTGCCGTCTGGACCTTCTCCGCCGGCTCCGGAGGCATCACGGCGAGCGGCTCGTCCAGCTTCGGCGGAGCCGCCCTGGGCCTGGTCCCCGCGACGGGCTCCGCCTTCGGAAGGTCCCTCGGCGACTGACCCGTCCCCCGAGGACCCGCTGAACGCACGTCAGGGCCGCCGGGGCGCACGGGAGTTCCGCCGAAAGCCCGCCGGAAGGGCGTCAGGACGCCCCGTCGCGGCGGGTCGTTCGTTGCTCGTGCATTTGTCATGCCTATGATGCGCTCTGTTCAAGAGGCGGGCCGCTGCGCCGTGTGGGCTTCCCGGTGTCCAAGAGGCAACCGACGCAAGGGAGTTCGCCCATGTCCGGAGCCGTCTCGCACGATCGCCGCCGCTTCCTCACCGCCTCGGCCGCCGTCCTCGGCGCCGCCGCCTCCGCCCAGCTCTGGCTGCCGGGTACCGCCCGTGCGGCCGAACCACCCCTGCCCGAAGGCGTGTTCAGTCTCGGGGTGGCCTCCGGCGACCCGCTGCCCGACGCGGTCGTGCTGTGGACCCGGCTCGCCCCCGACCCGCTGAACGGCGGCGGCATGCCCGACCGCGCGGTGCCGGTCGAATGGGAGATCGCCGCGGACGCCCGCTTCCGCAAGCCGGTGCGCCGCGGCACCGCGTACGCGCGCCCCGAGTACGGCCACAGCGTGCACGTCGACGTCCGCGGGCTGCTCCCGGACCGCGTGTACTGGTACCGCTTCCGCGCGGACGGCCGGCTCTCCCCGACCGGGCGCACCCGTACCGCGCCGCCCCCCTTCCGGGCGGGCGGCTCGCTGCGCGTCGCCCTCGCCTCCTGCCAGAACTGGCAGAACGGCTACTTCACCCCGTACGCCGACATGCTCGACCAGGACCCCGACGTCGTCCTGTTCGTCGGCGACTACATCTACGAGTCCTCGCCGTCGGCGACGGCCGTGCGCCGCCACGAGGGCGCCGGGGAGCCGTACACCCTCGTCCAGTACCGCAACCGGTACGCCCAGTACCGCAGCGACCCGCACCTCGCGGCCATGCACGCGAACGCCCCCTGGGTGGTCACCTTCGACGACCACGAGGTCGACAACGACTTCGCCGGGGAGATCCCGCAGGACCCGGACAAGCAGACGCACGACGCGTTCACGGCCCGGCTGACCGCCGCCTACCAGGCGTACTACGAGCACATGCCGGTCCGGGCCACCGCGATCCCGGACGGACCGCACATCCGGATGTACCGGCGTCTCGACTTCGGACGCCTCGCCCGGCTGAACGTCCTCGACACCCGGCAGTTCCGCAGCGATCAGGCGACGAGCCAGGAAGGCGCGAAGGATCCCGCGCTCACGATGCTCGGCGCCACCCAGAAGGAGTGGCTGCTGCGCGGGATGCGCCACTCGCCCACCCGCTGGAACCTCGTCGCCTCGCAGATCATGATGGCCGAGACCGACCTCCAGGTCGGTGAGGGCAAGCTCTGGTACTACGACGCCTGGGACGGCTACCAGGCCGAACGCAACGCTCTCATGGGGGAGTTCGCGGACATCCGCAACCCCGTCGTCCTCACCGGCGACCGGCACCTCACGATGATCAGCGATCTCAAGGCGGACTTCGCCGACCCGGAGTCCGACGTCGTGGGCGCCGAGTTCGTCGGGACGTCGATCGCGAGCGGCGGCGACCAGGACCAGGCCGCCTTCCACAAGCAGTGGGACCCGCGGATGCCGGACAACCCGCACTGGAAGTTCATCGACGCCCACCGCGGCTACCACCTCTTCGACATCCGGCGGGACGGCATCGACGCCCAGGTGCGCGTCGCGGAGACGGTGCTGAAGCCCGACGCCGCCTCCAGCACGCTGGCCCGCCTGCGGGTCGACGCGGGGAAGCCGGGCGTGCGGCTCGTGTGACGCGGGCACGCCCTGGGACTCACCGGAGTCCCAGGGCGTTCTCAGACCGCGCTGGACGCGCTGGACGCGAAGGACGCGATGGCCGCCCCACGGCGTCCGCTTCCCCGCGCACAGCAGACATCCGGTGGAGGCCGCCCTCGCGGTCTGCGGCCGCGGCCCGGGACGACGGCCGCGGTCCAGGACGACGGGCGACGCCCGGCCGGCCGAGCGGCACCGGCGGCGGCTCGTCGACGCGGTGCACGCCACCGGCGACCGGACCTCGCCGATCAGCAGCGAGTTCTTCGCGGGCGCCCCCGACGACGCGACCGTCGCGCGGATCGTCGACGAGCTGGGCCGCGACCGCGCGCATGTCCTGGTCACGCTGCGCCCGCCGGCGAAGATCATGCCCTCGCAGTGGCAGCAGTACGTCCAGGACGGGCTGCGCATGGGGTACGAGGACCGGCTCGACCACATGCCGCGGCCGCCCGTACCGCCGGGATCCGACCGGTTCACGGGACGCCTTCGGGGGAACTCGTGCGTGTCTCGGTCACCGGGTGCCGAGGCGCCTGAGAAGAACGTGAGGAACCCGCGCCGGACGTGTGGAGTTACTCACAGCAAATCCGGACAATTCGGCCAGGTGTCCCCGAAGTCGCCTGTGTGCAAGGTGAATGCCCGGTTGCGCGCACATATGCAGCGGACGGCGCTCACCTTGCATGGCGGTAACCGTAGGTGGGACCATTCCCGCGTTCCCTGTCGCCCCAAGGTAGGTCACCTGTGTCTGAGCACATTGCCAAGCCCCGTACCACCGCAGTGATCCTGGCCGGCGGGACCGGTCAGCGCGTGGGTCTGTCGATTCCGAAGCAACTGCTGAAGATCGCCGGCAAGGCGGTCATCGAGCACACGCTGACCACCTTCGAGCAGGCCGACTCGATCGACGACATCATCGTGCTCATGGCCCCCGGCTATGTGCCGGACGTCGAGAAGATCGTCGCGAAGGCGGGCTTCACGAAGGTGACCCGCGTCATCGAGGGCGGTTCGACCCGGAACGAGACGACCGAGCGCGCCATCGCCGCCCTCGGCGAGGGTCTGGCCGAGGGCGAGGACGCCAACGTCCTGTTCCACGATGCCGTGCGCCCGCTGCTGTCCGAGCGCGTCATAGACGACTGCGTCACGGCCCTGGAGCGCTACCAGGCCGTCGACGTCGCCATCCCGTCCGCGGACACGATCATCGTGACCCGCACCCACGGCGACGACGGCGAGTTCATCACCGAGATCCCGGACCGCTCCCGGCTGCGCCGCGGCCAGACGCCCCAGGCGTTCAAGCTGTCCACCATCCGGCGCGCCTACCAGGTCGCGGCCGGCGACCCCAACTTCCAGGCCACGGACGACTGCTCGGTCGTGCTCAAGTACCTGCCGGACGTGCCGATCCACGTCGTGGCGGGCGACGAGTACAACATGAAGGTCACCCAGCCCGTCGACGTCTTCATCGCCGACAAGCTCTTCCAGCTCGCCTCGACCACCGCGCCCGAGCAGGCCGACGAGGCCGCCTACCGCGAGCTGCTCACCGGCAAGACCCTCGTCGTCTTCGGCGGCTCGTACGGCATCGGCAAGGACATAGCCGAGCTCGCCGCGAGCTACGGCGCGAAGACGTACGCGCTCGGCCGCTCCACCACCGGCACGCACGTCGAGAACCCCGAGGAGGTCGACGACGCGCTCTCCACGGCGTACGCGGAGACCGGGCGCATCGACTACGTCATCAACACCGCGGGCGTGCTGCGCATCGGCAAGCTGGCCGAGACGGACAACGCGACCATCGAGGAAGCGCTGAAGGTCAACTATCTGGCCCCGGTGCAGATCGCCCGCTCCTCGTACAAGTACCTGGCCGAGAGCAAGGGCCAGCTGCTGCTCTACACCTCCAGCAGCTACACCCGCGGCCGCGCCGAGTACAGCCTCTACTCCTCCACCAAGGCCGCCATGGTGAACCTCACCCAGGCGCTGTCGGACGAGTGGGCCGGGGACGGCGTCCGCGTCAACTGCATCAACCCCGAGCGCACCGCGACCCCCATGCGCACCAAGGCGTTCGGCCAGGAGCCCGCGGGCTCGCTGCTGTCCTCCGAGGCCGTCGCGCGGACCTCGCTGGACGTCCTGCTCTCCGAGCTGACCGGTCACGTCATCGACGTCCGCCAGCAGGACCCGACGGCCGGCGCGGGCCGCGCCACCGGTTTCGAGGCGGCCCTGGCCGCTGTCCTGGACCGCCAGGACGGCGTGGCATAATCAAAAACGAATAGTCTTTCGGAATTCAGGCCTTTGTGTCCGCGCGTTCGCCGCGTATTCACAAGGGCCTGAGTCCGTAAAGTTAACATTTCGCTTTTTGGTTCCCATTCGGTATCAAAAGACCTTTTGGTATCAAAACCGGCACTCACCCCTCAAGAGCAGGTTTCTCCGTGATTTCCACCGCTATTCGCGTTGCCCGGGTGGGCAGCGCGGCCGAGCTGGCGGCGGCGGCCCTCATGATGCTGGGCTTCCCCTGCCTGATGCTCGCCGCGCTCCTGCCGAGCGTCGGCGCCTTCGCGGCCGCGGCCGCCGTGACGTACCTGGCGGACCACTTTCTGCACCGGCGCGGCAGCTATCTGGTCAACCGCCTCAGCAAGGTGCGGGCCGGTCTGTCCATCAGGTTCCTGATCCGGCAGCTGCTGCTCGTCCTGCTCCTGGCCCGACTCGACCTGTCCGGCAGCCTGGTCTTCTACGCGGCCATCGCGTGCTTCCTGGCCTTCTACGGCTTCCAGGCACCGCACGGCGCGCTGATCACGCTGATACGGCTGCGCCGCAAGATGCCCGTCGCCACCCGCAACGTCGACCTGGCCTCGCGCGTGCGCATCCCGGACGCGCCGCCCCGCCCGCTGCTGTCCCGGTCCGCGGAGAAGATGCTCCACCTCGACCTCGTGGCCGTCGTCGGCCTCCTGGTCGCCGGGGCGACCGACGACAGCGTCTACGGCTTCGCGGGTGTCGGCGTGACGCTGCTGCTGGCCTTCGGCTACGTCGCGGCCCTCGTCCCGTTCGTGCGCGGCCGGAGGGTCCCGCCGAACGCCGACAAGGTCCTGGCGGCCGTCGACGGCTGGCTCGGCGAATACCGTCCGGAGACGGTGCTCTACTTCTCGGGCTCCAAGGACTCCGCCTACCAGGTCAACATGTGGCTGGAGACGATGGAGCAGCTGGACACCCGGCCGCTGATCATCCTCCGCGAGCGGGCGATCCTGGAGCGCATGGCGCCCACCACGGTGCCGGTCATCTGCGTGCCCGGAGGGGTGCACCTGATGAACATGGACCTGTCGACGGTGCGGGTCGCGCTCTACGCGGCGAACGTGGGCAAGAACATCCACATGCTGCGCGTGCCCACCATCCAGCACGTCTTCATCGGCCACGGCGACAGCGACAAGCTCGCCAGCGTCAACCCGTTCAGCAAGGTCTACGACGAGGTGTGGACCGCGGGCCGCGCGGGCCGCGACCGCTACGCGATAGCCGACGTCGGCGTCCGTGACGACGACATCGTCGAGGTCGGCCGCCCGCAGCTGGCCCCGATCCGGACCTGGCAGGGCGTGCCGGACGGCCGCATCCCGACGGTCCTGTACGCGCCGACCTGGGAGGGCTGGGACGGCAACCCCGGCAACACCTCGATCGTCCTCGCCGGCGAGAACATCGTGAAGAAGCTGGTCGCGGCCGACCCGCCGGTCCGTGTCCTGTACAAGCCGCACCCCTTCACGGGCACCGTCAGCGCCGAGGCCGGGGCCGCGCACCGGCGCATCACCGCCCTGGTCGAGAAGGCCGCCGTCGAGCGCGCCGGCGACTCCCGCTTCACCGCCGACGCGGCCGCCCAGGAACAGGCCAAGGCCGAGCTGACCCGTATCGAGGCCCGTATCGCCGAGCTGTCCGGCACCGGCGGCGAGAAGGGCGACGAGGCCGAGGCCACCCGCGACGGCATGATCGACGCGGCCCGCCACGAGGAGGCCGCCCGGCTGCGCGCCGAGTGGAACGACGCCTACTGGCGTTCCTTCAGCACCGCCGGGCACCGTGTCATCACGGGTGCCGAACCGCGCCTGTACGACTGCTTCAACGTCTCGGACGCGATGGTCTCGGACATCTCCAGCGTCGTCTCCGACTTCATCGCGAGCGGCAAGCCGTACGCCGTCACGGACTCCGCGGAGCTCGGTGCCGAGGAGTTCAAGCGTCAGAACACCGCGGTGCGTGCCGCGGTGATCCTGACGAACTCGGCCGCCGAGCTGGGCGAGCTGCTCGCGGCGGTGGCCGACCCGGCCGCGGACGCGCAGGCGGAGGGCCGCCAGGAGCTCAAGCGCTATCTGCTCGGCCCGGACGAGCCGGCCTCCATCGACCAGTTCAACTCCGCGGTGCGGGAGCTGGCGCGGGAGTCCGAGCGGCGCAACCGCGGCCAGCGGAGCGAGACGTCCGCCGAACTCGTCGACGTCGACCTCGCGAGCACGGTTCCCGCCCAGCGGGTGACCGGCGAGACGGACGGAGCCGCGGTCACCGGCTGATCCGGTCCGCACGCACACGGGCATGGCCCCGGAGGGTTTCTCTCCGGGGCCATGCCCGTTTCTTACGCCCACGACCGTTTCCCTTACGTCGTTCTGTGAGCCTTAACGGGCAAGTCACCCGCCGTTTCTGTGACCCGGGTCACAGAATGGGTCGTTCAGGGCAACCACCCCGCATTTTCGGTCGTCTTCTAGGTAGCGATTGAGGCGATAAGAGGGAAATGTGTATGTGGCATTTCCTGAAACAAGGGGGAAACGTGACGCAGCCTGACGTGACCATCGTCATCGGGGCGTACGAAGCGATGCCGTACCTGGTCAAGTGCCTGGAATCCGTGGAGGACCAGACGCTCGGCCCGGAACGCATCGAGATCATCGCCGTCGACGACGGGTCCACGGACGGCACGGGGGAGTACCTGGAACAGTTCGCCGAGCGCGCGGCCATGTCCGTGACGGTGATCCGGCAGGCCAACTCGGGCGGCCCCAGCGGCCCGCGCAACGTCGGCCTCGGCAAGGCGCGGGGACGCTACGTCTTCTTCCTGGACGCCGACGACTACTTCGGCCCCGAGGCCCTGGAACGCATGGTCGCCATGGGCGACGCGCAGGGCACGGACGTCGTGCTGGGCAAGGTCGTCGGGATCAACAGGTCGGCTCCGAAATCGATGTGGGGCAAGAACCAGCCCCGTACCGACGTCTTCTCCTCGAACATCAAGTTCACGCTCAGCGCGCAGAAGCTCTTCCGCCGCGACTTACTCACCCGGCACGGGATGGTCTTCGACGAGTCGCTGAAGACCGGCGAGGACGCGCTGTTCACGATGGAGGCCTATCTCCGCGCCGACGGCGTCTCCGTGGTCGCCGACCACGACTGCTACCACCTGGTCGGCCGCGACGACGGCAAGCACGTGACCAAGAGCGGTGGTTACGGCCTGCGCTTCGACTCGGCCCGCGCCCTGATGGGCCTCATCGCCGAGCACGTGCCGGCCGGGCCCCGCCGCGACGACCTGATGGTCCGGCCGTTCCTGATCACTCTGCTCCCGCAGTTCGGCCCGGGCCTGCTCAAGGAGAGCGAGAAGGTGCGCGGCCACAAACTCGAACTGGCCAAGCCACTGATGGACGCCCACTGGCACGAGGGCGTCGCCCGCCGCCTCAAGGTCCACGAGCGGCTGCGGCTGCACCTGGTGGCCCGCGGCCGGGGTGATCTCCTCCTGGACGTGGTCGAGTTCGTCAAGTCGAAGAAGGCCCCGGGGATAGTGCTGGAGTCGCGCGGCCGCAAGGTCTTCCTCGCCTACCCGCACTTCCGCGACGCCGCCGCGGGCGTCCCGGACAGCTGCTACGTCCCGACGACCCGGGAGACGGTCACCATCGAGGGCTTCAGGCCCCGTCCCGCACGGTTCCGGCGCCTGCGCCGGATGGCCCGGAGGGTTCTCGGCCCCAGGCGCTGACACCGCGCCCCAGGGCCTCCTCCTGGCGTCCGTCACGGAGACCGGGGCCAGGAGGAGCCCGCCGCTCTACTGGCGGCCCGACTGCAACGCCTTGCGCAGGGGCCGGCCCACGGCGCGCCGGGCCAGCCGGTAGACCGAGCGTCCGGACGTTCCCGCCGGCCCCGGGGTGAGCTTCACCGTCTTGGGCTTGCGGGTCAGCTCCCGCTTCAACTGGACGTTCTCCGTGGACAGTTCGGTGATACGGCTCTGGAGGAAGCCGAAGCGCGTGGTGAGCGAGGTGATGTCGGCGTCGTTCCAGGGCCGGACACCGGGCGGGAAGGCCAGGGAGCGGAGGCGCTCCTCGTGGGCCGCGCCGCCGTCGCCGTGCGTGAAGGTGTTCTCCAGGCCGTTGCGGGTCAGGAACCCGGTGAAACGCTCGAAGCGCTCCTGGTGTCCGCGCGTCAGCGGGCCGAAGTCGGCCTCCGCGTACAGCTCGGCCGGATCGAGGTCCGCGGGCAGCTTGGTGATCTGCCGGTGCGGGATGCCGAAGTAGCGGCACAGCTCCAGCGTGCGGGAGTCGCCGCACAGCACCGTCGCGGGCGTGCCGGCGAGCAGCGCCGCGATGTTCCCGTGGATGCGGGAGCCGAAGGAGAAGTCGAAGTCGCGCAGATCGTCGATCCAGGTGACGGGATCGATGTAGACGCGGACCTTGTCCTCCCGGAACATCGGGTGGTCGGGATGCGTGGGCATCTCGGTCACGGCGCCGTTCGGGTCCGACAGGTCGCGCCAGTGCAACTGCCGCGCGTCGCTGAGGTTCTGGCCGATGAAACGCAGATGCGGATAGCGGGCGTGGGCGTTGCGGACGACCGGGTCGAGGCCCTGCGTCCGCATCGCGCTGTGCGAACCGTTGACCGCGATCCGGGACTCGGGACCGAGCGATTCGGCCCGCTTGCGCACGTCGAGCCGCTCGCCGTACATGAACAGGGAGGGGCAGCCGATGACCTCGACGTCGTTGAAGCCCATGTCCCGCAGGTACTTCTCGGTGAACTCGCCGCGCACCCCGATGGACGCGCTGCGCTCGAGCACCGCGGAGACGAACTCCCGCACGGCGGGTTCGATCGGTTTCAGCCGCGCCGGGTTGTAGTTCAGCCCGGTCTGCGCGCCGATGCCCGGGACGATCACCGGGATCTTCAGCTTGCCGATGAGCCGCGTCAGCCGCCTGAGCTGGGCCTCGAACGAGGGCCGGAACGCGTTGGCCAGGGGGACGACGAACGCGTCGAACTCCTCGTTGATACGGCCCGCGGCGGCCACGTCGGTGCGGATGCCGTTGGACACGACCTCGGTGCGCGGAGTCTCGAGGATCTTGTGCGCGGCGTCGCTGAAGATGAGATTGCCCGAGTTCGTGGCGAAGACGTCCTGATGGAGAGCCTCTTCCACGGGGACGACGTCGTAGGGGCTCTTGCCCGATCTCAGGAGTATGCGCTTCACGGGGGGAACGATAGATGACACATTGTTCAACTTAACTTTGCAGTGACTTTAATTCCCATGAGGAACCCGTACAACCTTTTCTCCGTGCGCGGCACGTGATCGCGCAACTACGCGGAGCCGTCCGTCTGCTGGACCGACGGACCCGGGCGCTTCCTCTTCGCGTAGATTGCGGGGCGGGGCACCGGGACCGACGCGAGGGGACACACCGCAGGTGGCAGCGGCAAGGCAGACCGAGACGCACACCGACAGGGACGCTGTGGCGCAGGCCCACAGGATCATCGTCAAGGTGGGCTCATCGTCGCTCACCACCGCCTCCGGCGGTCTCGACGCCGACCGGGTCGACGCCCTCGTGGACGTCCTCGCCAAAGCCCGTGACGGCGGCGAGAAGGAGATCGTCCTCGTCTCCTCCGGCGCCATCGCCGCAGGCCTCGCGCCCCTCGGACTGCGCCGCCGCCCCAAGGACCTCGCCCGCCAGCAGGCGGCCGCCAGTGTCGGCCAGGGCCTCCTGATGGCCCGCTACACCGCCTCCTTCGCCCGCTACGGCATCCGCGTCGGGCAGGTGCTCCTCACCTCCGACGACACCAGCCGGCGCGCCCACCACCGCAACGCCTCGCGCACCCTGGACAAGCTCCTCGCGATGGGCGCCCTCCCGGTCGTCAACGAGAACGACACGGTGGCCACCGACGAGATCCGCTTCGGCGACAACGACCGCCTCGCCGCCCTCGTCGCCCACCTCGTACGCGCCGACCTGCTGATCCTGCTCTCCGACGTGGACGGGGTCTACGACGGCGACCCCGGCAGGCCCGGCACCTCACGGATCGCGCAGGTGCGCGGGCCCGCGGACCTCGCCGGCGTCGAGATCGGCAGCGCGGGCAAGGCGGGCGTCGGCACCGGTGGCATGGTCACCAAGGTCGAGGCGGCCAGGATCGCCGCCGCGGCCGGCATCCCCGTGGTGCTGACCAGCGCCGTCCACGCCGCCGACGCCTTCGCGGGCCGGGACACCGGCACCTTCTTCCACGCCACCGGCAAGCGGTCGGCCGACCGGCTGCTGTGGCTCCAGCACGCCTCCACGCCGCAGGGCGCGCTCACCCTGGACGACGGCGCCGTACGCGCGGTCGTCGAGCGGCGCACCTCGCTGCTGCCCGCGGGCATCGCGGGCGTCGAGGGCGAGTTCACCGCGGGAGACCCGGTCGAGCTGCGCGACAGCACGGGTCGTGCCGTCGCGCGGGGGCTGGTGAACTTCGACGCCAAGGAGATCCCCCAGCTGATCGGCCGCTCCACCCGGGAGCTGGCGCGCGAGCTGGGCCCCGCGTACGAGCGCGAGGTCGTGCACCGCGACGACCTCGTCCTGCTGAACCCGTAGGGAAGGCGCTCCCCGCCGGGTCCCGTCGGACCCCTGGAACACGCCGTACCGGGTCCCGCCGAACCCGTGGGCGAAGCGTCCGGCCGGGCGCTTCGGCGGGATCCGCGTCCCGACCGGTGGACGGCGCGGTGGCCTCGCCCGCCAGGCACCGGTACCGGCGCCCCAGGGGTACCCCGGGACCGCTGTCCGCTACATCCGTAAACGGCCGAATCCCCCGCCCCCACCGGTGGACGTTCCGTAAAACCGCCACACGGCGGCTTCTCACCTGCTCAACTTTGTGGCAGGGAGAGTCCGGGATTCGGTACGACCATCGGGTAAAGGAGGCCGTCGTGAGACGAGTGCGCCCTGGGGTGGCGGCGTCCCGCGGTGGTCCCGCCTCCCGCGCGGTGGGCGAGGAGCGGGCCCTCACCAGTGTCGCGGCCGGCGACACCTACGAGGGCGAGCAGCCCGCAGACCTGCCCCGGCTGTGGCACGTGACGCTGAGCGTGTCCGGCGGCGAGGCCCCGCTGACCGAGGTGCGGCGCGGTCTCGAACAGCTCGCCCACGACCACCCCTTCCTGCTGACCAGCCGGTACGCCAACGACCACGCGGAGATCCGCTACTGGGAGGAGGCCCGCGACCTGCACGACGCGGCGGCCGTCGCGCTGCGCCTGTGGGGCGAGCACCGCCAGACCGCCCAGCTCCCGCCCTGGGAGATCGTCGGCCTGGAGGTCATCGACCGCGAGACGTACCACCAGCGGATCGCCGAGGGGTACGGACCGCTGCCCGCGACCCCTGTGGGAGTTCACCCGTTTTGAGCCCGTCTCGTCGTATGGGACAACCGCCGGCCCGGCCCGCCGGGCGCACTACCCTTCCCTCATGACCACGCTCTCGCCGTACGACTCCATGTCCCCGGTCGCCCAGGCCGCCTATCGCGCGAAGTCCGCCGCCGCCGACCTGGCGCCGCTGCCGCGGGCCGAGAAGGACGACGCGCTGCTCGCGATCGCGGACGCGCTGGAAGTGCGTACGAGCGAGATCGTCGCCGCCAACGCCAAGGACATCGCGAAGGCCCGCGAGGCCGGGACCAGCGAGACCGTCATCGACCGGCTCACGCTCACCCCCGAGCGCGTGCGCGCGATCGCCTCCGACGTCCGCGACGTGGTGGCGCTGCCCGACCCGGTCGGCGAGGTCGTCCGCGGCTCGACCCTCCCGAACGGCATCGACCTGCGCCAGGTCCGTGTCCCGCTCGGCGTCGTCGGCATCATCTACGAGGCCCGGCCGAACGTGACCGTCGACGCGGCCGCCCTGTGCCTGAAGTCCGGCAACGCGGTCCTGCTGCGCGGCTCGTCCTCCGCCTACGAGTCGAACACGGCCCTCGTGCGGGTCCTGCGCGACGCCGTGGGCGGTGCCGGACTGCCCGCCGACGCCATCCAGCTCGTGCCCGGCGAGGGCCGCGAGTCGGTCCGTGAACTGATGCGCGCCCGCGGCCTGGTCGACGTCCTCATCCCGCGCGGCGGCGCCTCCCTGATCCGCACGGTCGTCCAGGAGTCCACCGTCCCGGTCATCGAGACCGGCACCGGCAACTGCCATGTGTACGTCGACGCGAACGCCGACCTCGACATGGCGATCGACATCCTGATCAACTCCAAGGCCCAGCGGCCCAGCGTCTGCAACGCCGCCGAGACCCTCCTGGTCCACCAGGACATCGCCGCCGCGTTCCTGCCGCGCGCCCTGGACGCCCTCGCGGACGCCGGGGTCACCGTGCACGCCGACGAGCGCGTCCTCGCCTACGCCGAGGACTCCAAGGCCACCGTCGTGGAGGCCACGGCGGAGGACTGGGACACCGAGTACCTCTCCTACGACATCGCGGCGGCGGTCGTCGACTCGCTCGACAAGGCCGTGTCGCACATCCGGCTGTGGAGTTCCGGTCACACCGAGGCCATCGTCACCACCTCGCAGCAGGCCGCGCGCCGCTTCACCCAGCTGGTCGACTCCACGACCGTCGCCGTGAACGCCTCGACCCGCTTCACCGACGGCGGACAGTTCGGGTTCGGTGCCGAGATCGGCATCTCCACGCAGAAGCTCCACGCTCGCGGCCCGATGGGACTGCCGGAGCTGACGAGCACCAAGTACATCGTCACGGGCGACGGCCACATCCGCCGCTGAGGCACCGGCGGGGGCGCGGCCACGGCGGCGTCCCCGAAGCCGGTGGCGGCCCCGTGAGAGCCCTGGAGCCCCGGTCCCGCCCCGGAGGTCCGCCGGGGCGCGCGGGCGGCGCGGCGCCGGGCGCCGGGGCGCGCGGCGGACCGTTCACGGCCCGTGGTCCACTGAGGCGCCGTCCCGTCCTGAGGTCGAATTTCCGTACCGTCTGCCCAAATTGACCCCTCAGGTCTACTCTGGATCCGTGCCGGAGGACGTGGGGGGCACGCCGTTCCCTGACGGCTGGGAGCCCGACGACGACCACGACCGCGGGGGCGCGGACGAAGAGTTCGCCTCCGTGGTCTTCGACGAGGACTTCGTACGGGCGGCGGCGTTCCACGAACCGACCGCCGTGGAGCGGCTGCTCGCGGCCGCCCAGGCCCGCGCGGAGGCCTCCGAGGCCGAGGCCCGCCGGGCGCACGCCCGCGGCGCCCGCGGCGAGGACGAACGCTACGAGGACGGCTTCGGCCCCGACGACCACGGCGACTTCGCCCACGATCCCGACCTGGACGATCCGGACGACTCCGAGGTCCTGGAGGGCCGCCACGGCTTCCCGGGGAGGTACGGCCGGCCCTACGGCAGGCAGGCCCGCTGGCACCGCCCCGTCGCCTGGCTCCTCGCCCTCGTCATGGGCATCGGGATGGTCGCCCTCGCCTTCACGGCGGTCTACCGGGGCGCTTCCTCGGACGGCCAGGACCAGGTCCCCTCGCCCGCCTCCTCCGGCCTCGAACAGGGCCAGGAGAAGATCACCGGCCCGGGTCCCTCCGCCTCCGTCGGCGCTTCCCGTCCCGCGGTGTCGGCGGTGCCGCGCACGCCCTGACACCGGTCTCCCCGCCGAGGCGGCGACGTTCGTCGCACAGCGTGACCGCCCTGGTGGGAACCTGTCAGAACTTGTCGCGCACCACAGCGTTTACCGGAGCCCCCGGAGACCTACTCTGAAGGTATGGGCGGGCCTGGAGACCCACCTGAGGGGACACCCGAGGGTGCTCCCGCCGGTGGCGAGGACGAGTACCGATCCGTCGTCTTCGACGAGTCGTTCGTCCGCGCTGCCCGCCTCCAGGAGTTCTCCGCCCGGGAACGCATGGCCGACCACAGCCCGGCCGTACGCCGCCGCCCGCCCCTTCAGCGCGGGCTGTCCCGGCAGGCCCTGATCCTCGTCCTGCTGATAGCCATCGCCTTCGGCACCGCGATCTACATGGGGGTACACCACCCGTACCCGGCCACCGCCACCCGGTCGGCCGAACCGCTGCGCATGACGGTGATCCCGCTCGCTCCGCAGACCGCCGTCCCCGGCTCGACCAGCACCGACCAGTTGTTCACCGGCAGCCCGGCCGCCCAGTTCCGCACCGGGGCCGACGGCATCACCATGCCCGCCGTCCGGCGCACCGCGCACTTCTCCGACAGCCAGGTCGTCACCGCCCTGACCACCGCCAAGGACTACCTCGTCGAGTCCTCGCTCGACCCGAGCGTGCTGACCGGAGGCGCCACCCGGCCCGTACGGATCCTGCTCGACCCGCGGCAGCTCGACCAGTTCGACCGGAGCTTCGACCACCCGGCCGCCGACGGACGGCACGCCCCCACCGGCTGGCTGATCCGCTTCGACGCGACCCGGACGCAGCTCGCCGACAAGGGGATCCGGGTGCAGGGAACCCTTCAGGCGGCCGAGTCCGACGCGAACACCCTGGAGGTCGTCGCCGACCACACCTTCGTCTACGCGCTGAAGCCGACGGGTGCGAACGCCGGGGCCAGGGCCTCCCTGTTCACCGTGCGGCGCGAACTGACCTTCCGCTTCGACCGCGACGACCTGCGCATGCACCAGGCCGAACTGGTGGTCTCCTACGTCCAGGCGGGCCCGCTCGCCTGCTCCGACGACCCGGTGAGCCGGCTGCGGCCGCTGCTCGCGGGCGAGACGGCCAAGGCGGGCGGGCCGGCCGGTACCGACCCGTACGCCACCGGCAGCGCCACCGCCGTGTGCGGTTCGCTGGCCAGGAGCGCGCAGCCGAGGGTGTAGCCGGACCGCCGGGCGGCGCCGCCCGGCGGCGGTCGGCGGCACCCCCGGCGGGGTCCGGCGGCCGGCCCCGCCCGGCGCCGCCCGGCGGGGCGGCGCAATCCGGCGGGGGCGATCAGTTCCGGCCGTCGGTGCCCTCGTCCCCGGAGCGGTCCTCGGAGCGGTCCTCGCGCGGCGCCTGCCCGGTGCCGGTGCCTTCGGCGTCCCCGTCGGCCGCGCCGTCCTTGGGCGTGCCGCCCGCGAAGCCCCCGAAACCGCGCCGTACCCGGCCCCCGAGGTCGCCCGCGCCGCCCGCGATGTCGCTGACCAGCTTCATCAGCGGGTCCTTGGAGTTCTTCACGTCGCTGGCGTAGCTGGCCGCCGACTGCCGGAAGGAGTCCGACACCGAGGTGTCCTTGTCCGCGTCGCGCCGCGGATAGTGACCGTCCATGATCCGCTGGTAGTCGCGGGACTCCGCCCACTTCTTCAGCTCGGCCGCGCGGACCGCGGTGAAGGGGTGGGTGCGCGGCAGCACGTTCAGGATCTTGAGCACGGAGTCCCGCAGGTCGCCCGCCGACTCGTACTCCTCGGCCTGCGCGAGGAACGCGTCCACGTTCATCTCGTGCAGGTGATTGCCGCCCGCGATCTTCATCAGACCGCGCATCGAGGCCCGCAGGTCCTGGCCGACCAGCAGCCCCGCCCGGTCCGCCGACAGCTCCGACTTGCGGAACCACTCGCGCAGCGCGGTCACGATCGCCATGATCGCGAGGTTCCCCAGCGGGATCCAGGCGACCCGGACCGCGAGATTCGTGAGGAACAGCAGGATCGTGCGGTAGACGGCGTGACCGGACAGCGCGTGGCCGACCTCGTGGCCGATGACCGCCCGCATCTCCTCCTCGTCCAGCAGCTCGACGAGCCCGGTCGTCACCACGATGATCGGATCGTCCAGCCCGATGCACATCGCGTTGGGCTGCGGGTCCTGGTTGACGTACATCGGCGGGACCTTCTCCAGGTCCAGGATGTAACAGGCGTCCCGCAGCATGTCGTTGAGGTGCGTGAACTGCGCGTCCGAGACGCGCACCGAGTCGGAGAGGAAGAGCAGCCGCAGGCTGCGCTCGGGCAGCAGACCGCTCAGTGCCTTGAAGACCGTGTCGAAACCGCTGAGCTTGCGCAGGGCCACCAGGGCCGAGCGGTCCGCCGGGTGTTCGTAGGCCCGCGAGGAGATCCCCTCGAAGCGCCTGCGCTGCCTGCTCGGCACGTTCTCGTGCCCGTTCCGTCCCTGGCCGCCGTCGGACATGTCTTCCCCCATGTGCGTCTGAGTGCCTTCTGTCCCCCTGAGGCAGAGCCCAGCCTAGGCGGAGATACCGTTGACGGGCAGTACAGAGAAGGAGTCGTACGACATGGAGCACATTCCCGCAGCCGCGTGGCTCGCGGAAGCCGCCTCGGCCGCAGACAGGCAGGGTCCGGGCGATCTGCTCCGCGTCGTGCTGATCGTCATGGTCGTCGGCGTGGCCCTGGCCGCCTGGTTCCTGCTGCGCGGCTACAAGCGCGACGGCTGACGACCGGCCGCGGACCGACGGGCGGAGCGCCGTCCCCAACGGCGGAGTCGGCGTGTTCGCTGTGTGGGCGCCCGCATACGATGGGCCGACATCTTTATCCCGCACCCACTGGATAGGTTCTGCCGAGATGAGCTTCCAGCACACCGCCGCACAGTTGGCCACCGTCGTCGCCGAGGGCGAGAACGGCGGCAACCACGAGAGCCTCAGCCCGTACCTGACCGGCGGCGGGGCGCTGTTCATCCTGCTCCTGCTGCTGTGGATCACCACGCGCTTCAACCGCGACCGCTGAGCCTCCCGGGCCCGCTCGGGGCCCCTGTCGGCAGGAGCCCGTCGGCCGGGCCGGTAGGGTCTGCACGCATGGGAGAGCAGGACATGCCTACCGGTCCGGCGAGTGACACGGAGAGCGGCGCCGTCGGCGACGCCACGGGCGGCGCGGGCGCGGCGGCCGGCGGCGCGGTGAAGCGCCTCGTGACCGGCACCGGCAACGGCCCCTCGAATCCGGGCAAGCGTCGGCTCGGCGTCATGGGCGGCACCTTCGACCCGATCCACCACGGACACCTGGTCGCGGCCAGTGAGGTCGCCGCGCAGTTCCACCTCGACGAGGTGGTGTTCGTGCCGACCGGGCAGCCGTGGCAGAAGACCGACCGCACGGTCACGCCCGCCGAGGACCGCTACCTGATGACGGTCATCGCGACCGCCGAGAACCCCCAGTTCTCGGTCAGCCGGATCGACATCGACCGCGGCGGCCCGACCTATACGACGGACACACTGCGCGACCTGCACGCGCTCAACCCCGACGCGGATCTCTTCTTCATCACCGGCGCGGACGCGCTCGGCCAGATCCTCACCTGGCGCTACACGGAAGAACTGTTCTCCCTCGCGCACTTCATCGGGGTCACCCGGCCCGGTCACACCCTGACCGACCCGGGACTCCCGGAGGGCGGTGTCTCGCTGGTCGAGGTTCCCGCGCTCGCCATCTCGTCCACAGACTGCCGTGCGAGAGTCGCCAAGGGCGACCCCGTCTGGTATCTGGTGCCGGACGGTGTGGTGCGCTACATCGACAAGCGTGAGCTGTACCGCGGCCAGTGAGCCGAGAGGGGCACCCGGTGAACGACCGATACGACGGATACGCGGGCGGCGGCGACCAGCAGTACGAACTCGTCGGCTACGACGAGTACGGGCAGCCTGTGTACCGGCAGATCCCGCAGCAGCCCGCCCAGGGGTACGACGGCTACGACGCCGGGCAGCAGTCCGGCTACGGCTACGACCCCTATGCGACGGGCCGTCAGGAACCCGTCCGGCCCTACGACACGGGCCACCAGCCACCTGTGTCGTCCTATGACACCGGTCAGCACGAAACGGTGTCTCCCTATGACACCGGCAGGCAGGAGACGGTGTCGCCGTACGACACCGGTCAGCAGCCGGCCGCCTCCTCGTACGACTCCTTCGACCCGTTCGGCACGGGTGCGCCCCGGGCCGGCGGGACCGGGACCACCCGGACTCAGCACGACGGTTACGGGCGGAGCGCCGACACGGCGGGCGCCGCGAGCACCGGCCGGCAGCCCCGGGTCGCCGAGCAGACCCCCCGCATCCCGCAGCAGGCCGGGCCGCCCGAGGACGACGCTCCCCGGGCCGACCGGGACTACCGCACCGAGCAGTTCGCCTTCGTCGAGGACCAGGAGACCGAGTCCGAGGACGTCATCGACTGGCTGAAGTTCACCGAGAACCGCACCGAGCGCCGCGAGGAGGCCAAGCGCCGCGCCCGCAGCAGGATCGTCGCCCTGGTCGTGGTCGTGGCCCTGGTCGCGGCCGGTGGCGCGGGCTACCTCTGGTACGCGGGCAAGCTTCCCGGCACCGCCTCGGACGCCAAGCCGGGGACCACGACGCCCGTCGCCGCGCAGAAGCGCGACGTGGTCGTCGTCCACCTGCACAACACCAAGGGCGGCGGCACCGCCACGGCCCTGCTCGTCGACAACACCACCACCAAGCAGGGCACCACCGTCCTGCTGCCCAACTCCCTCGCCCTGACGGACGACGACGGCTCGACGACCACGCTCGCGAAGTCCGTCGACACGGACGGCTCCTCCGGGACACGGGAAGCGCTCGACACCGTGCTGGGAACCAGCATCCAGGGCACCTGGCGGCTGGACACCCCCTACCTGAACAACCTCGTCGAACTCGTCGGCGACATCGAGGTCACCACCAACACCGACGTTCCGGACCCCGCCTCCAAGAAGAAGAGCGACCCCCCGCTCGTCAAGAAGGGCGAGGACCAGACCCTCAGCGGCAAGATGGCCGTCGCCTACGCCACCTACCAGGCCGCGGACGAGGACCAGAACGCGCAGCTCGAGCGGTTCGGACAGGTCATGCAGGGGGTGATGCGCAAGCTGTCCTCGGACAAGCAGGCCGCCACCACCACCGTGCAGACGCTGGCCCAGATCCTCGACCCGTCCCTGACCGACCAGGACCTCGGCGCCTTCCTCGCCGAGCTCGCCGACCTCGCCAAGGGCGGCGACTACAAGACCGCGCTGCTGCCCGTGCAGCAGGACGGCACGCTGACCGCGAGCACCTCCGACAGCGTGATCAAGAACGTCCTGGGCGGTACGGCGAAGAGCCCCGAGGCGGGCTCCGCGGTCCGCGTCGGCATCGAGAACGCCACCGGCGTCAAGGCGGCCACCGGCCAGGCCAGGATCGCCCTGGTCAACGGCGGCTACACGTTCCTGGACTCCGGCACCTCGGCCGCCGCCCAGAGCGTGTCCCAGATCACCTACAGCGACGCCGCCAAGAAGGAAGACGCCGTCGAGGTCGCCAAGACCCTGGGTCTGCCCACCAGCACCGTGAAGAAGGGCAAGGCCACCGGCAACGCGGACGTGTCCGTCGTCCTCGGCCAGGACTACAAGATCACCAGCCGCTCGACCGGGTGACCCGCGGGTGACCGGCGTCACGCCCCGGGGCCCGGCCCCGGGGCGCGGCCCCGGAAACGCGTGGGGTGTCCTCGGCGGTCCGTGAGACCCTTGAGTCGTAACCGACCGCCGACGGAAAGCCGCGTAGTGACCGCCACGGACCGCTCCATCGAGCTCATCAATGCCGCCGCACAGGCGGCCGCAGACAAGCTCGCGCACGACATCATCGCCTACGACGTCAGCGATGTGCTCTCCATCACCGACGCCTTCCTGCTGGCGTCCGCGCCCAACGACCGTCAGGTCAAGTCGATCGTCGACGAGATCGAGGAGCGCCTGAACAAGGAGCTCGGCGCCAAGCCGGTGCGCCGCGAGGGCGACCGCGAGGCACGCTGGGTGCTGCTCGACTACGTCGACATCGTGGTGCACGTCCAGCACAGCGAGGAGCGCGTCTTCTACGCCCTCGAGCGGCTGTGGAAGGACTGCCCCGAGCTCGACCTGCCCGCCGAGGCCAAGGCGACCCGCGGCAAGGCCGCCGAGCACGCCAAGTTCCAGGCCGAGGAGGACTCCGTCGGCATGGAGGAGCTGCGGTGACCGCCGAGGCCCGCGAGGCCGTGGGCGCGACCGCCGAGGCGAAGCCGGGCAGGGGCCGTCGGGTCATCCTGTGGCGGCACGGCCAGACCTCCTGGAACGTGGACCGCCGCTTCCAGGGTTCGACGGACGTCGAGCTGACCGAGACGGGCGTCGGGCAGGCCGTCCGCGCCGCCCGGCTGCTCGCCTCCCTGAAGCCCGACGCCATCGTCGCCTCGGATCTCAAGCGCGCCGCCGCGACGGCCGCAGAGCTGGCCGCCCTCACCAGCCTCGACGTCACCCACGAGGAGGGCCTGCGCGAGACCTACGCGGGCGTCTGGCAGGGGCTGACGCACGAGGAGATCATCGCCCGCCACGGCGAGCAGTACGCCGCGTGGAAGCGCGGTGAGCCGGTGCGGCGCGGCGGGGGCGAGCTGGAGACCGAGGTCGCCGACCGCGCCGCCCCCGTGGTGCTGCGGCACGCCGACAAGCTCCCGGACGAGGGCACCCTCGTCGTCGTCAGCCACGGAGGCACGATCCGCACCACGATCGGCCGTCTGCTCGGTCTGGAGTCCCGGCACTGGGAGAGCCTCGGAGGCCTGTCCAACTGCTGCTGGTCCGTCCTCGGCGAGGGCGTCCGCGGCTGGCGGCTGCTGGAGCACAACGCCGGCACGCTGCCGGAACCGGTCCTCGGCGACGACGACTGAGGGGCGCCGGACGGCTCTCCGTCCGGCCGCGCGGGCCCGGAGGGACCGGATTTCACTTTCCGGCTGGTCGCAGGCTAAAGTTCTTCTTGTTCGGCCCGCAGGGCGGGAAGAACGCAAGGGGCTATAGCTCAGTTGGTAGAGCGCCTGCATGGCATGCAGGAGGTCAGGAGTTCAATTCTCCTTAGCTCCACAGACCGACTCTCTCGAGTTGTCGGACAGAGTGATGAAAGATCCCGTTCCCGTGAGGGAGCGGGATTTTTCGTTGCTCGTACCGGAGTTGGGGCCCGGCCTCGGAGGAACGCGCCGAGGCGGGCGCAGTTGGGCGGACGGACTCCGGAAGCCGTGTCGTGGATCACCCCGGAGGCGTCGCCCCGGCAGCCTCCGTGACACCGTCAGGAGCCGCGCGCCCTCTCCGGCTCATGGGGAGCCGTGGTCTTGGGCACACTCATCTCGAACCCGCTTGAGTCACTTGGGGTCCCTGGGGCGTATACCTTTGCGGACGCGCTCCTGGCGTGCTCGTATGCGCCGGTCGCCAGGGCCGTGCTGGGTGCCCGTGTCCGGACTGGTACGAAGGCGTCGCTGACCGTATTGCTCCGGCCGTGGCAGAATCAAACGGCCGGAAGGGGGCGCGGCCCGACGGGAGGGAGTAGCGATGCCTGCCAGCATCCTCGAGGAGGTCGACGATCTCCTCGAAGTGGCACTGAACCGTAAGAAAGCCACCCTCCTCGACTGCCCTTCCTGCGGATCGGTCCACGTTGCCCAGGTTCTCGGTGACAACGGTGGAATCTCCTACGTGTGCACGGCCTGCGGCCACAGCTGGAGCTGATTGATGGGTGCACACAGGCGGAAATGCGATTGGTGCGGCAGTGGTACGCCGATCGTCCGCGACATGGAACCGGTCAACCACGACTACCAGTACTGGTGCGAGGAATGCGCGCGGGCGCTGATCATAAAAGGCGACCCGATCGAGACGTACCGCGAGCTGGAGGGCGAGCCGATCTACGCACGGCTCCTCGACGAGCACTGCACGCTCAAGCGCTTCTATTCGTTCGCCACGGCCTGACCCGGGGACCGCGCGCCCCCGGGGCCGTGTGACTCCGGCGCTGTACGGCATCGGCGCTGTACGGCACCGGGACGGCCTGCCCGTGTGGCCGCCGGTCCCGGCGCCGGCCCGGCCCGGGGTCCGTCCCGCCGCGGGGCGATCCGGCCCCGGTCGGCCCGACGGGCGCGGGTGATCCCCCCTCGGTGGGTCGGCGGCGTCAATCCGCTGCCGTTCCGGCGCAGTTCCCGCCCCGCCCCGCCTCGCCCGCACCGTGCGGGCACCGCACCCGCCCTGGCGCGTACGCGTGAGCGGGACGCCACAGCCGCCCTGGAGCGGCTTCCACGCATCGTCCGCGCCCCGGAGGCCGGGCGGAGTCCGCCGTGGCCCCTGAAGCCCGTCAGGAGCCGCGCAGCGGCCCCAGGTGGCGTTCCCCGTCCGTCGCCGTCCGGAGAACCCCGCCTCGCGCCTCCTCGAACCCGTTCGGCCCAGCGGTCGTGTCCGGGCGGACATGGCACGCGGCGGGGCACACGCAATGCGACATGAAGCCCGAATCGGTACAGACGGGAAACGATTTGGTGGTTCACCAGGGGGACCGTGTAATGTTGGCGTCGCCGCCGGGGAAACCGGCGACACGGTGAAAACGCGGTCTCACCGCGTGGCCACAAGGGGCTATAGCTCAGTTGGTAGAGCGCCTGCATGGCATGCAGGAGGTCAGGAGTTCAATTCTCCTTAGCTCCACAGACGTTGAAAGCGGGCCACCCGATCAGGGTGGTCCGCTTCTTCGTTTTCCGTGCTCTCGCGGAACGGCCGGCCGGCCACCGCGCGGAACGTGTCGAAGGCGGGCCACCGGTTCCTGGTGGCCCGCTCCTTCGTGTCAGCGGCCGCTGCCGAGCGCGCGGCGCCCACGGCCCTGGGAGAGGACCGGCAGGTTGTTGCGCGACGGGGACGAGCCCCTGGTGTCCTCCTCGATCCGCAGGGCGAGCGCCGGGCAGCGGCGTACCGCGCGCAGGGCCTTCGCCTCGGCGAATCGCGGCACCGGGGCCTGCGCGACGGTGGGGAAGCCGTCGGCGCCCAGTTCGAAGACCTCGGGAAGGAGATCGGCGCACAGGCCGTGCCCGCGGCACAGCGTCCAGTCGACGAAGATCTTCTGGCGGCTGGGACCCGCCTCCTGCTCGCTCTGGCCGCCCATGATGCTCAGGGGCAGCTGGCCGTCCTCGAAGAGCGGCAGAACGCCTTCCACGGGCCTTCCGCAGCCGTTTCCGAGGACATGCGCGGCCAGGTCGTCCGTGAACGCCTTGAGGGTCGACTCGATGAACATCGCCGAGCCGTCCGGGTGGGAGCAGGCACCGCGCCGCTTCACGGACTTGGCGACCTGCTTCACCGCCTCGAGCGCCGCCGGTCCGCCGCCGTTGAGGATGTCCGCCAGGCCACGCGCCGCGGCGGGCAGACCGAGGTAGCAGGGGCCGCACTGGCCGGCGCTCTCGTCGGCCAGCCACTGCGCCACACGCAGCGACTCGCCGAGGGGGCAGGTCTCCTGGGTGATGGGCAGGATCGCCCCGGCGCCGAGCGCACCGCCCACCGCGGCCAGGGAGTCCCGCGAGACGATCGCCTCGTTGACCGTCGCCGCGTCCAGCCACTTGCCGTGATAGCCGCCGGTCAGCACGCCCTGCGGCATCGCCGGGGCGCCGGCCAGCTGGAGCACGTAGCGCAGCGGTACGCCGGTGGGGACCTCGATCACCATGGGGCGCGCGACCGCGCCCGAGACGGTGAGCATGACGGTGCCGGGCTCGTCGTACAGGCCCGTGTTGCGGTAGCGGTCGGGGCCGATGCGGGCCGCGATGGCGAGCTGCGCGAACGTCTCGGCGTTCGACAGCAGCGTGGGCGCGCCCCCGACGCCCGCCTGGGAGGCGCTGACCTTGCGGCCGGGCGGCACGGCCGGGCCGCCGTCGATCGAGCGGATCAGCGACGCGGCCGCGCCGGTCACCATCCGTATCGGGTTGCGCTGCACGCGCGCGCGAAGGGGCGCTCCCCTCCGGTTGCTCAGTCCCCGCTCGGCCAGCGCCGCTTCCATGGAGCGCTGGGTGGACTCGCGGGTCACGCCGATCACGAGCTGGCGGGCGCCCATGGCCTCCGCGACCAGGAGGGCGCCGTCGAGGATGAGGTGCGGGGCACGGTTGATGAGCACCGTGTCCTTGCGGCAGGCCGGTTCGTCCTCGCTTCCGTTGACGACCACCACCGGGCGGATGCCCTTCTTGATGGCTGATTCGGCGACCGAGCGCAGTTTCTTGCCGAACGGGAAGCCCGCCCCGCCGCGGCCCTTCAGATTGATGTCCTCGGCGAGGCTCGCGAGTTCTTCTCCGCCCAGGGGTTCGAGCGGACCGTGCACCTTGAGGTGCATGGGCAGATCAAGACGTTCAACCAGGTCGAAACCCGACGTGAGCTGCGGAAGTCCGACTACGCGGACTTCCGGGACGTCGGGCAGGGCCTCGTTCACTTAAAGCCTCCGGAAGGGGCATTCCAAGATTCACCGGAGCCAGGAGCGTCGAAGGCGCCCGGCAGTACGTCAGTCGTGGGACCGCTGTCGTACGTGTCATTGGTGTTGTACGTGCGGTAGGACGCGTTCGTCTCACCGGTGTTGTACACATCACTCGTGCCGTAGCCGCCGGCGGGCTGAGCGCCGTAGACGGGGGTGGTGTATCCGGTGTCGTTGAGCGGGTCGTACGCCGATGCCGGGGCCTCGCCCACGGGGGCCGACTGAGGGACGGGCCAGCTCTGCGCGCCGCCGTTGCCGACGCGGGGAAACGTCTCTGTGGGCTGCGCGGGCACGGGCATCTGGAACTGCTGGGTCCCGGGGGCCGCGGGGCCGTCGCCGGGTGTCGCCACGGTGCGGTAGGCCGCCGCGAAGCCGCTGTCCGCGGGGTCGGGCGCGCCGCCGAACTGCGGGGACGAGGCCTCCCTGCGCTCCTTGCGGGGGGACGGGACGGAGCCGGCGCCCGGGGAACGCCGGTCGGAGCGACCCGCGGAACCTCCCTGCGGCGACTCCATCGCGGCGGCACGGGACGCCTCCAGGTCCTCGCGGAACCCGCGGGCGCTGCCGCCGCCGGTGAGCGCCAGGATCCGCGCCGCGACCTTGTGCTTGACCGAGTTCGGGGCGGCGCGCAGCACGAGGGCGGCCATGACGCCGAGCAGGCACAACTCGTACGAGACCATGAAGAAGGTCTTCGCCGGGCGCCCCGCGAACAGGCCGTGGACCAGGGCCGCGCACAGTGCCGGGTAGGCCAGCATGTGCATCGCGCGCCAGCGGGCGGCGACCACGGCCGGCGCGGCGAACTGATTGCGCAGCGCGCCGGTGATGCCCACGAAGATCATGAGCAGGCCGGCCAGCGAGCCGAGGCCGATGAGCCCGCCGATGCCCGTGACGCCCAGGCTGAAGGGGATCAGCGCGGCGATCAGGACGGTGTGGTCCAGCGCCAGCTTGACGGTGATGTGCACCAGGAGGAACGCGATCGAGCCGACGGCGGTCACGCGGTGGATGCCCTGCGCGATGATCCGCTGACGTGTGTCGAGGATGAGCCGGTCCTGGGCGACCAGGCCCCAGATCACCGAGCAGGTCAGGGAGACCAGCGACAGGACGCCGGCGCCGAAGTTCAGGAAATCCTGAACCGCGGTGCCTCCCACCAGCACGATCACGGGTATGAGGAACAGGGCGACAGCCGAGGCCACCCCGTAGGCCGAACGGCCCATCCGGGGAAGCGAGCTGTTGTTACGACGAGGGTTCATGAGGGGTACTCCCTACGGTTCGGGGAAGCGGTCCCGAAGGCGCACTCTAGGTCGAGAAATGGCGCCGAGCTCCACGTTTGAGTTATTGCCTTGTTACCAAAGGGCAATGAGGTCTTTGTGTTGTCCGCAAGCGTCCGTTAAGCGAAGTAAAATTTGAACATCGGTCAACAATTTTTTGCCGTCCGTCCGGGCGACGCGCGGTGCCGACAGGCCCGAAAGCTCGTCGCGGCCCGCGTGGGCGCTGCGGTACCCTGACGCCATGCGTGCCGTACGCCTTCTGCTTAGCGGGCCGCGCTGATCAGTCCCGACCGCTGACGCATCGTGGTCGGCATCAGCGCGGCGTCCCCTCCTGTGCGAGGGGTTTTTTCATTTCTGCTGGCAGAGACGATCGATGGAGCTTTGAGGACATGAGCGAGACGAACACCGCTGCCGCCACCGCCGAGTCGGCCGCGCCGCACCGCTACACGGCCGCCCTGGCCGCCGACATCGAGGCACGCTGGCAGGACTTCTGGGACGCCGAGGGCACGTACGAGGCCCCGAACCCCACCGGCGACCTGGCCGGAGACCCCGAGCTGGTCGCCCGGCCCAAGAAGTTCATCATGGACATGTTCCCGTACCCCTCGGGTGCGGGTCTGCACGTGGGTCACCCCCTGGGCTACATCGCCACCGATGTGTCCGCCCGGTATCAGCGCATGACGGGTCACAACGTCCTGCACACCCTGGGCTTCGACGCCTTCGGCCTGCCCGCCGAGCAGCATGCCGTGCAGACCGGCGAGCACCCCCGGGTGACCACCGTGGCCGCCATCACGAACATGAAGTCCCAGCTGCGCGCGCTGGGCCTGGGCCACGACAAGCGCCGGTCGTTCGCCACGATCGACCCGGAGTACTACAAGTGGACCCAGTGGATCTTCCTGCAGATCTTCAACTCCTGGTACGACGACGAGGCCTCGAAGGCCCGTCCCATCTCCGCGCTGATCGCCCAGTTCGAGAGCGGTGAGCGTGCCGTCGTCGTCGACGGCACCTCGCGCGCGTGGAACGAGCTGAGCGCCGTCGAGCGCGCCGACGTCCTGAGCGGCTACCGCCTGGCGTACGCCTCCGACGCGCCGGTCAACTGGTGCCCCGGCCTGGGCACCGTCCTGGCCAACGAGGAGGTCACCGCCGACGGCCGCAGCGAGCGCGGCAACTTCCCCGTCTTCAAGGCCAAGCTGCGCCAGTGGAACATGCGCATCACCGCCTACGCGGACCGCCTGCTGGACGACCTGGACGCGCTGGACTGGCCCGAGGCCATCAAGCTGCAGCAGCGCAACTGGATCGGCCGCTCCGAGGGCGCGCGCGTCGACTTCCCGATCGACGGCGAAGCGATCACGGTCTTCACCACCCGTCAGGACACCCTGTTCGGCGCCACCTACATGGTGCTGGCGCCGGAACACCCGCTGGTCGAGAAGTTCACCCCGGCCGCCTGGCCCGAGGGCACCCACGAGGTGTGGACCGGCGGTCACGCGACGCCCGCCGAGGCCGTCGCCGCCTACCGCGCGCAGGCCGCCTCGAAGTCCGACGTCGAGCGGCAGGCCGAGGCCAAGGACAAGACCGGCGTCTTCACCGGCGCGTTCGCGACCAACCCGGTCAACGGCGAGAAGGTCCCGGTCTTCATCGCCGACTACGTCCTGATGGGCTACGGCACCGGCGCGATCATGGCCGTCCCGGCGCACGACACCCGCGACTTCGCGTTCGCGCGCGCCTTCGAACTGCCCATGCGCTGCGTGGTCGAGCCCTCGGACGACCGCGGCACCGACGCCTCCACCTGGGACGACGCCTTCGCCTCGTACGACGCGAAGATCGTCAACTCCGCCGGTGACGAGGTCTCCCTGGACGGCCTGGGCGTCGTCGACGCCAAGGCGCGCATCACGGAGTGGCTGGAGCGCCGGGGCATCGGCGAGGGCACCGTCAACTTCCGGCTGCGCGACTGGCTGTTCAGCCGCCAGCGCTACTGGGGCGAGCCCTTCCCGATCGTCTACGACGAGGACGGCGTCGCCCACTCGCTGCCCGAGTCGATGCTGCCCCTGGAACTGCCGGAGGTCGAGGACTACTCCCCGCGCACCTTCGACCCGGACGACGCGAACACGTCCCCGGAGACCCCGCTGTCGCGCAACGAGGACTGGGTCGCCGTCACCCTGGACCTGGGTGACGGCCGCGGCCCGCGGAAGTACCGCCGCGAGACCAACACCATGCCCAACTGGGCCGGTTCCTGCTGGTACGAGCTGCGCTACCTGGACCCGCACAACGACCAGAAGCTGGTCGACCCCGCCATCGAGCAGTACTGGATGGGCCCGCGCGAGGGCCAGCCGACCGGTGGCGTCGACCTGTACGTCGGCGGCGCCGAGCACGCCGTGCTGCACCTGCTGTACGCACGCTTCTGGTCGAAGGTCCTGTTCGACCTGGGCCACGTCTCGTCGGCCGAGCCGTTCCACAAGCTGTTCAACCAGGGCATGATCCAGGCCTACGTGTACCGCGACAGCCGCGGTATCGCCGTGCCGGCCGCCGAGGTGGAGGAGCGCGACGGCGCGCACTACTACCAGGGCGAGAAGGTCTCCCGGCTGCTGGGCAAGATGGGCAAGTCCCTGAAGAACGCGGTCACCCCGGACGAGATCTGCGCCGAGTACGGAGCGGACACCCTGCGCCTGTACGAGATGGCGATGGGTCCCCTGGACGTGTCCCGCCCCTGGGACACGCGCGCGGTGGTGGGCCAGTACCGCCTGCTGCAGCGGCTGTGGCGCAACGTCGTCGACGAGGCGACCGGCGAGGTCACGGTCGTCGACACCGAGCCGGACGAGGACACGCTGCGTGCCCTGCACAAGGCCATCGACGGTGTGCGCCAGGACCTGGAGGGCATGCGGTTCAACACCGCCATCGCCAAGGTCACCGAGCTGAACAACCACCTGACCAAGGTGGGCGGCCCGGTCGCCCGCCCGGTCGCCGAGACACTGGTGCTGATGGTCGCGCCGCTGGCCCCGCACATCGCCGAGGAACTGTGGCGCAAGCTGGGCCACGCCGACACGGTCGTCCACCAGGACTTCCCCGTCGCCGACCCCGCGTACGTCGTCGACGAGGCCGTGACCTGCGTCGTGCAGATCAAGGGCAAGGTCAAGGCCCGCCTGGAGGTCTCCCCGTCGATCACCGACGCCGAGCTGGAGAAGGTGGCGCTGGCCGACGAGAAGGTCGTCGCGGCGCTGGGCGGCGCGGGGATCCGCAAGGTGATCGTGCGCGCGCCGAAGCTGGTGAACATCGTCACGGCGTAGCCGACCGGCTCGGGGTAGTCCCCTACGGGCAGGTTCGGGGTCCTTCCGGAACTCCGAACCTGCCCGCAGCGTTTACCGTTGAGAGCGCGGCGAAAGGTGCCGCGGCCGGTCGGAGGAGGAGTGTGATGGGTACCGTGATCACCGTGATCGCCTTGCTCTTCCTGCTGTTCGTGGTGTTCGGCGCGTATGCGACGGTGAAGGTGATCGGCGCCGCCAAACGCGGTGTGGACCGCACCATCTCGCAGGCCCGCCGCACGGTCGAGGACACCACCCTGCGCGCGAAGACCTTCGCCCAGTTCGGACCCCAGGGCGAGCTCGCCCAGCTCAGACTGACGCTGCGCACCTCGATGCGCGCCACCCAGGACGCGCTCCAGGCGGGCGCGGTGGAGGACGAGTCCCTCAAGGAGTCCCTGAGCCTCTTCGAGCGGCTCAGCGCCCACGGGCACGAGCTGGACGCCGAACTGAAGCGCCTGGAGGCCGAGCCCGACCGGGACACGCTCGCCGTCCGACTCCCGGGTCTGCGCGAGCGTACCCAGCGGATCACGCAGTCGGCGGACTCGCTGCGCTGGGCCGCCCGCGACCGGGCCCACCGCTTCGCCGGCGACGACCTGGACACACTGAGCGCACAGATCGACGTGGAGGCCGGCGCGCTGCGCCACTGGACCAAGGAGCCCGGTCCGGCCACGTCCTGGCCCGACGCTCCCGCCGCGGACGCGGGCACCTCCGACGGACAGAGCGGGGCTCGGAGCCCGCAGTCCCGGCCCGAGGACGGGGCGAGGCCTTCGGCCATCACACCGCCCGGCCAACGGCCCACCTACCCTTGGCAGAAGAAGCCCCGCCCCGAGAGCACGACGTGATCCGGCCGTCGCGACCGCAGGTGGAAGGGCCCGGGCTGCCGCGCACCCGTCCCGCCAGGTAATCTCCAGCTCATGTCCCGCCATGTCGCGATCGTCACCGATTCAACGGCCTACCTGCCGCCGCGGACGATGGAGCGCCACGGCATCACATCGGTTCCCCTGACCGTGGTCCTCGGGGACCAGGCGCTCGAAGAGGGCACCGAGATCTCGGCGCGTTCCCTGGCCCTGGCACTGCAGAAGCGGCGCCCCGTCACGACGTCCCGGCCCAGCCCCGAGACTTTCGCCGCGACCTACCGCGAGGTCGCCGAGTCCGGCGCCACCGGGATCGTCTCGCTGCACCTCTCCTCGGAGTTCTCGGGCACCTACGACGCCGCGGTGCTCGCGGCGCGTGACGCCCCGGTGCCGGTGCGTGTCGTCGACACCGGGATGGTCGCCATGGCTCTCGGGTTCTGCGCGCTGGCCGCCGCCGATTCCGCCGAGGCGGGCGGGAGCGTCGACGACGCGGTCACGGCCGCCGAGAAGCGGGCCGCGGGCATGTCCGCCCACTTCTACGTCGACACCCTCGACTACCTCCGCCGTGGCGGCAGGATCGGGGCCGCGCAGGCGCTGCTGGGTTCCGCGCTCGCGGTGAAGCCGTTGCTGCAGCTCCGCGACGGCCGCATCGAACTCCTCGAAAAGGTCCGGACCTCGTCCAAGGCGATCGCGCGCCTGGAAGAGATCGTCGTCGACCGGGCGGGCAGCGCACAGGTCGACATCGCCGTTCACCATCTTGCGGCCCCCGAGCGGGCGTCGGCCCTCGCGGACCGGCTGCGGGCCCGGGTGCCAGGCCTCGCCGAACTGCATGTGAGCGAGGTGGGCGCGGTGATCGGAGCGCACACCGGACCCGGTCTGCTGGCGGCGGTCGTCTCGCCTCGATGAGGAGGCCGGCACCTGCGTCGCTCGCGTGCGTAGCTCGTGCGGGTGACGGAGTTATCCACAACGGGAGTGCTTTCCACCGGAATTGAGCATGATCATCGCGAGGGCGGCGGGTTGCCGCATCCTCGCCGCATGGCACTTCGATCGAGCTCACGCACCGCGACCCCGACCAGTGGACCGGGTCGTGGCCCCCACTCCGACAGCCGCAGCCGCCATCGCCGTCGCGACGGGCGAACCCGGACCCGTCGTCATGAGGCCTCGGCCGCGGCCCTTCGGCTGCGCGCCGACACGCTCTTCACCGAACACGCCCAGGGGCGGCACGAGTCGGGGAACGGCCCACCGTGGACGGACCGCGACGCCGGGGACGTCCCCAGGGCGAACACGGCAGTGGCCACGGGCGTTATGGCCGATCCGGTCCGGGACCCCTGGAACACCCGGCTCGAGGCCCACGGCCGCGACACGGTCCCGGACCCAGGACGGACCCTGCGGGCAGAAGGCCGGACGGCCGACAGGACGACGCCCCCGAACACACCGACGGCGAACACCCCGACGGCGAGTGCGCGGACCTTGGGCGCGTGGACCGCGAGCGAGGCGCCCGACGACGGGCGGGTCCCCGGCACCGCAAGTGCCCCGGCCTCGCGTGATCCGGCCGGGGAAGCGGGCGTGTGGCGGGACCGGGCCGGGCTCGCCGTGCGGGAGCGGCTCCCGTTGTGGCTCCAGTCGCGGTGCGGTCTGGAACGCAGGAGCGTGGCCGCGCTGACCGTGCTGCTGGTCGTGGCCGCCGCCTTCGCCGTGCAGCACTTCTGGGCGGGCCGGACGCGACCGGTCCGGGCTCCGGAGGTTGTGAGCGCCGCCGCACCGTACGGCGGGAAGCACGCACCGGGCGACGGGCCGGGGGCGGAATCCGGTGCCCCGGCCGGAGTTTCGAGCGCCGCCGCCGGAGGGGGTGTGGTCGTCGTGGACGTGGGCGGAAAGGTACGCGCCCCCGGACTCCAGCGCCTGCCGGCCGGGTCCCGCGTCGAGGACGCCCTGCGAGCCGCCGGCGGGTTACGGTCCGGCACGGACACCGACGGCCTCAACCGTGCCCGGATCCTCGTGGACGGCGAACAGATCGTGGTCGGCGCGTCCACGGCCCCGGCAGGAGCCGGACCGGGCGGCTCCGGAGGCTCCGCGGCCTTCGGTGCAGCGGGATCCGCGGCGGGAGCGGTGCCCTCCGCGCCGATTCCCCTCAACACGGCCACCGTCGACCAGTTCGACAGCCTGCCCGGCGTCGGGCCCGTCCTCGCCCGGCACATCATCGACTACCGCACGGCGCACGGCGGGTTCCGCTCGGTCGACGAGCTCCGCGAAGTGAACGGGATCGGAGACCGCCGCTTCGCCGATCTCCGGCATCTGGTGCGGCCATGAGCGGTTCCGGTACCGGGAGGAGGGGCGAGCGGGCGGGCCCGGCGCTGAGCGGGCTGTCCGGCGGGCCGGTGAGGATGCCGGAGGAGTCCACGTCCTCGGTGGTGAGAGGCTTGGGCGCGCCTCTCACGACGGTGGAGTCCGGACCTCGGCCGTCGACGGAGCCACGGCCCCGGACGGCGACGGAGCCCGGGGAGGCGCGAGGTTCCCTGACGCGCGCCGAGGGTCTGCCCGGCGCCACCGGCCGGAGGCCCGTGCACGCGGCGTCCGGGCGGCGGCTGGGAGCCTCGCACCCCAGGGCGGAGGGTCCGGTCGATCTCCGGCTCGTGGCACCCGCCGCGGCGGTCTGGCTCACGGCGGCCGTGAGCGTCGGAGCGTCGCCGGGCCGGGTCACGGCTGTCGCGGCCGTGTCCCTGATCGCGGCCGGCGCGCTGTCAGTGGCGGGGCGGAGAGCCGCGCGGACGGGACGGGGAGATGGAGATACGGGTACGGGGTCGGGGTCGGGAGGCTCCGGTGCGGGGCAGAGAGAAGCGGGCACGGGGCGGGGAGGCTCCGGCGCGGGGCAAGGGCGCGGAGTGGTGCGCCGCGGGTTGCGGGTGTCCGTGGCCGCCGTGCTCCTCTGCGTCGCCGCCGCCGCGGCCTCCGCCGGGCTGCACGCGGCGGATCTGCGACGCGGACCTGTCCCCGCGCTCGCGGAGAGGTACGCCGAGGTGACCGCGGAGGTGGAGATCACCTCCGATCCCCGGCTCACCCGGCCCCGGATCAGCGGGGACCACGTCGCTCCGACAGCCCTGCTGTTCGACGCCGACGTCACGCGCGTCACCCAGGCGGACGGCACGGTGCTGGCCACCCGGACACCGGTGCTGGTGATCGTCGACGCCCGCTCGCGACGAGGCGCGCCTCGGGGGTTCGGGGGGCGCTCGGGACGCGGTGCGTCCCGGGAGACCGGCGGGCGCTCGCCCTGGCTGTCGCTGCTGCCGTCGACCCGGCTGCGGGTGGCCGCGCGGGTCGTGCCCGCCCTGTCGGACGGGGAGGACATCGCGGCGGTGCTGCGTGTACGGGGGAGCGCGCCGCCGGACGTGGTCGGAGCGCCGTCCGGTCCGCAGCGGTTCGCGGGCAGGCTGCGCGAAGGGCTGCGAAAGGCGACCGGCGGCCTGGACGCGGACGCGCGGGCGCTGCTGCCCGGGCTGGTGGTGGGGGACACCTCACGTGTCACGCCGGAGCTGGACGACGCCTTCGAGGCCACTGACCTCACACATCTCCTCGCCGTCAGCGGGGGCAACCTCGTCATCGTCCTCGCGCTGTTCATCGGGCCGCCGGGCCTCGCCCAGCGGGTGGAGCGCCGGGGCCTCGCCGCGCGGCTCGGAGTTCCGCTCCGGGCGACCGCCCTGCTCGGCGGAGGGCTCACCCTGGCCTTCGTCGTCGTCTGCCGGCCGGACCCGAGCGTGCTGCGGGCGGCGGCCTGCGGAGCGATCTCGCTGCTCGCCATCGCGACCGGGCGCCGCAGATCGCTGATCCCGGCGCTGGCCGCCGCGGTACTGCTCCTGGTGCTGTACGACCCCTGGCTCGCCCGCAGTTATGGATTCCTGCTCTCCGTCCTCGCGACCGGGGCCCTGCTCACGCTCGCCCCGCGCTGGAGCGCGGCACTCCAGCGACGCCGGGTGCCCGCACGCGCGGCCGAGGCGCTGGCCGCGGCCGCCACCGCTCAGGCCCTGTGCGCGCCCGTGGTCGCCGTGCTGTCGGCGCGGGTGAGCCTGGTGGCGGTGCCGTGCAATCTCCTCGCGGAGTTCGCGGTCGCTCCGGCCACGGTGCTCGGGTTCGCGACGCTGGCGGCCGGCCCCTTGGCGATGCCCGTGGCCGAGGTCCTGGCGTGGTGGGCGAGCTGGCCGGCCCGGTGGATCGCGGACATCGCGCGCACCGGGGCGGCTCAGCCCGGTGCGGGCGTGGACTGGCCGGACAGCTGGACGGGCGCAGTGCTGCTGGCCCTCGTCACGGTGGCCGCCGTCACCGTCGGCCGACGGCTGCTGAGACATCCGCTGCCCAGTGGGGTCGGCGCGCTGCTGCTCCTGCTGTTCGTGGTGCAGCCGCCGCCGCTCACCAGGGTGATCACGGGATGGCCGCCGCCCGGCTGGAGGTTCGCCATGTGCGATGTGGGGCAGGGCGACGCGAGCGTGCTCGCGGTGGGGGACGGCAGCGCGGTGGTGGTGGACGCCGGGCCCGACCCGGTGCTGGCCGACCGCTGTCTGAGCACGCTCGGGGTCACCAGAATCCCGCTCGTCGTCCTGACGCACTTCCACGCCGACCATGTCGCGGGCCTGCCCGGTGTGCTCCGGGGGCGCCCGGTGGGTGCCATCGAGACGACCGGCTTCGAAGAGCCTCTGGAACAGGCCGAGTTCGTACGACGGGAGGCGCATGCACGGCACATCCCCCTGACGCGGGCCGTGGCGGGGGAGGGGCGGAGCGCGGGAGACCTCGACTGGCGGGTGCTGTGGCCGCCGCCGGATCCGTTCCCGCCGCCGGACGGCCCGAACGACGCCAGTGTCACCCTGCTCGTGCGGTCCGGGGGGCTGCGGCTGCTGTTGCTCGGCGACCTGGAGCCGCCCGCCCAGCGGGCGCTGGCGAGATCCCCGGCCGCCGCCGAGCTGGCCGGTGTGGACGTGCTCAAGGTCGCCCATCACGGATCGGCGTATCAGGATCCGGAGCTCATACGCAGGGTGGCTCCGCGGCTCGCGCTCGTCTCCGTAGGCGGCGACAACCCTTATGGACACCCCGCTCCGAGCACGGTCGCGGCCCTGCGGGCCCGGGGCGCGGTGGTGCTGCGGACCGACGAGGACGGTGATCTCGCCGTCACCGGTGAGGGCGAGGGGCTGGGAGTGGCGCGACACTGAACGCATGAATTCCGCACAGGCCGACGCCTACCTACGCCGCATCGGGGCCCAGCACCCGGCGTGGCCCACGTCCGATGTGCTCCGCGACCTCCAGCTGTGTCATCTGCGGACGGTGCCGTTCGAGAACCTGTCGATCCACCTCGGCGAGGAGATCGTGCTGGAGGAGGAGAGGCTGCTGGACAAGGTGGTGGGCGCGCGCAGAGGAGGGTTCTGCTACGAACTGAACGGCGCGTTCGGGGCGTTGCTGGGTTCGCTGGGCTTCGACGTGACGCTTCTCGCGGCGCGGGTGTACGGGGACGAGGGGAAGCCGGGGATCCCCTACGACCATCTCGCGCTGCGGGTGCGGACGGTGGACGGGGGCGACTGGCTGGCCGACGTCGGTTTCGGGGCCCACAGCCACTACCCGCTGTCGTTCACGGAGCGGGGCGAACAGCGGGACCCCGGAGGGATGTTCCGGGTCGTGGAGTCGGCGCCGGACGCGGCGGGGGTGCGGGGAGCGGGCGGTTCCCGGGAGTGCGAGGACCTCGACGTGCTCCTGGGCGACAAGCGCCAGTACCGGCTGGAGGTACGGCCGCGTGTGCTCGGGGACTTCGTGGCCGGAGCGTGGTGGCACGGCACCTCGCCGCTGTCGCACTTCACCAGGTCGCTGGTCTGTTCACGGGTCACCGAGGACGGAGGCCGGATCACGCTCAGCGGCCGCAGGTTCACCGTGTCGACGGCCGACGGGACCAAGGAGGTGTCGGAACTGGCGAGGGACGAGGAGGTACTGGCCACGTATCGCGAGCGGTTCGGGATCGAGCTGGACCGGGTGCCGGAGGTCAAGGAAGCCCGGTAGCCGCGGCCGCGGTCCGGCAAGCCGCGTAGATCACACGCATCGGACCCGTATCCCGGCGTCGGCCGCGCCGGGCGTACCGGAAAATGTTCGGGTGAGCGATGTGAGACATGTACTGGTGCTGCCCGACCGTGACGCCGCGGAAGAGGCGGCGGAGGCCGTCGGTGACCGGTTCGCGCTGCTGGAGGAGCCGCAGCTCGTCCGGGACGCCCTGGCCGGCGAGGACGATGCCGAGGACGCGCAGTGGCTGGTGGTGCTGACGGATCCCGAGGCACGGCTGGACCCGAAGGACCTGGACGCGTTCGCGGCCGAGTGGGACGGCTGGCACGAGGAGCCGTAGACCGGCGCGGCGCGGCTCGGCCTGGCTGAGCTGCGCCGCGCCGGGCCGCCATTGCCGGTCCGCGCCCGGCTGAGCTGCGACAGGCCGGGCCGCGCTGGGCAAGGCCATGCCGAGCTGCTCCATGCCGGGCCGCGCTGGGCAAGGCCAGGCCAGCCCGCTCCATGCCGAGCCGAACCGTGCCAGGCCAGGCTGGGCCGAGCCGTGCCGCTCCATGCCGAGCCGTGCCGCTCCAGGCCGGGCCGGTCAAGCCAGCCAGGCCCCGCGAGTTCGAGTCGGCCGTGCCGCGCGGCCCGGACCGCCCGGACCGCCCGCGCCGCCCGGGCCGGTCGAGTCGGTGATGCCGCGCGAGGCCGGGCCGGCCAGGCCGGTATCGGGTTGTGGCTCGCGGCGCTTGGTGTCAGTGGCGCGTGGGATGCTTTCGGTGATGGCCAAGAAGACCGCACAAGACGACCCTCTCGCCCCTGTCACGCTGGCAGTGGGCCAGGAGGATCTCCTGCTCGACCGTGCCGTGCAGGAGGTGGTGGCCGCCGCCAGGGCCGCCGACGCCGACACGGACGTACGGGACCTCACCCCGGACCAGCTTCAGCCGGGCACGCTCGCCGAGTTGACGAGTCCCTCGCTCTTCGCCGAGCGCAAGGTCGTGATCGTCCGCAACGCCCAGGACCTGTCGGCCGACACGATCAAGGACGTCAAGGCGTATCTGGGGGCTCCCGCGGAGGAGATCACCCTGGTGCTCCTGCACGCGGGCGGGGCCAAAGGCAAGGGGCTGCTCGACGCCGCGCGCAAGACGGGTGCCCGGGAGGTGGCCTGTCCCAAGATGACCAAGCCGGCGGACCGGCTGGCGTTCGTGCGGAGCGAGTTCCGGGCGCTGGGCCGGGCGGCCACTCCGGAGGCCTGCCAGGCGCTGGTGGACTCCATCGGGAGCGATCTGCGGGAGCTGGCGTCCGCCGTGTCGCAGCTGACCGCGGACGTCGAGGGGACGATCGACGAGGCCGTCGTCGGGCGGTACTACACCGGCCGGGCCGAGGCGTCCAGCTTCACCGTGGCCGACCGGGCCGTGGAGGGGCGGGCCGCGGAGGCGCTGGAGGCGCTGCGATGGTCGCTGTCGACCGGCGTGGCTCCCGTCCTGATCACCAGCGCGCTCGCGCAAGGGGTGCGGGCGATCGGAAAGCTGTCCTCGGCGCGGGGCGGCAGGCCCGCCGATCTGGCCCGTGAGCTCGGGATGCCGCCGTGGAAGATCGATCGTGTGCGCCAGCAGATGCGCGGCTGGACGCCGGACGGGGTCGCCATGGCGCTCACGGCCGTCGCGAAGGCGGACGCCGGGGTCAAGGGCGGTGGGGACGATCCCGAGTACGCCCTGGAGAAGGCGGTCGTGGCCGTCGCCCGGGCCGCCCGCTCCGGCCGACGCTAGCCCCTGGCCCCCCTGGCCTCTAATTCCTAGCCCCGCGACAGGCACCGGCACCGGCACCGGAACTCGCGGCAGGCACCGCCACCGGCACCCGGAACTCGCGGCAGGCGGCGGCACCGGCGGCTGAAGTGCCGTAGGGAGATC
>NZ_JBIAQM010000013.1:0-166694 GCF_042888945.1 Streptomyces sp. NPDC002698 | reverse complement strand
ATCCCGCGGCACGAATCCCGCGGCACGAATCCCGCGGCACGAATCCCGCGGCACGAATCCCGCGGCACGAATCCCGCGGCACGAATCCCGCGGCACGAATCCCGCGGCACACCGAAGGCCCCGCTCGTTCTCCCGGGGAAGGGAGGAGCGGGGCCTTCGGTTCAAGCCTGTGGATTCACGCCCGCGTGGCGAACGCAGATCGTGCGTGAATCCGGGGTGCCGGTCGGGAGCGGGAGAGAGGGCCCGCTCGGGTCCGCCCGACGGTCAAGTCAGGGGTTGAGCCCCGGAGAGCTCAGCCGACTCAGCCCTTGAGCGCGGCGACCTTCGAAGCAAGCGCCGACTTCTTGTTGGCGGCCTGGTTCTTGTGGATGACGCCCTTCGAGACGGCCTTGTCGAGAGCGCGCGACGCGGCGCGCGTGTACTCGGTGGCCTTCTCGACGTCACCCGCGGCAGACGCCTCGCGGGCCTTGCGGATCGCGGTCTTCAGAGAGGACTTGACGGCCTTGTTGCGCAGCCGGGCCTTCTCGTTGGTCTTGATCCGCTTGATCTGGGACTTGATGTTCGCCACGAATGAGCCTTTACAGGTTCAGGCGCGCGAGACGGCACGTCTCACTCGCCGTTTGATTTTCTTGGGTGCGTCTCCTGCAGAGAGGGCACGAGACACAGCCACCCAGGCTACCAGTCCCCGCACGACCGGCCCAAACCGGCCTTGCGTCCCCGGCCCGGGGACCGCTCGCCGATGCCCTGGTCACGGCCTTCGGGCCGACCGCCGCCGTCCCGCTCGCGCGGCCCGAACCGGTCGCAGCCCGCCGCGCGTGGGACCATGGAACCTACGTATCGATCCGACCCGAGGCGACAGGCGCCTCAAGAGACAGGACCCTGCGTGCCCGCGACCCCTAACAATGTGCCCGAGCCGAGCCGTACCGACCCGGCTCTGATCCGCAATTTCTGCATCATCGCGCACATCGACCACGGCAAGTCCACGCTCGCCGACCGCATGCTCCAGCTGACCGGGGTGGTCGACCAGCGGCAGATGCGTGCTCAGTACCTCGACCGGATGGACATCGAGCGCGAGCGCGGCATCACGATCAAGTCCCAGGCGGTCCGTCTGCCCTGGGCCCCGTCCGAGGATCCGGGCAAGACCCACATCCTCAACATGATCGACACCCCCGGGCACGTCGACTTCACGTACGAGGTGTCCCGGTCCCTCGCGGCCTGTGAGGGCACGGTCCTGCTCGTCGACGCGGCCCAGGGCATCGAGGCGCAGACTCTCGCCAACCTCTACCTGGCGATGGAGAACGACCTCAAGATCATCCCCGTACTGAACAAGATCGACCTGCCGGCCGCCCAGCCGGAGAAGTTCTCCGAGGAGCTCGCCAACCTCATCGGCTGCGACCCCGAGGACGTCCTCAAGGTCTCCGCCAAGACGGGTCTGGGTGTCGAGGCGCTGCTCGACAAGGTCGTCGCCGAGATCCCCGCCCCGGTCGGCGTCCAGGACGCCCCCGCCCGCGCGATGATCTTCGACTCGGTCTACGACTCGTACCGCGGTGTCGTGACGTACGTGCGTGTCATCGACGGGCAGCTCAACAAGCGTGAGCGCATCCGGATGATGTCCACCGGAGCGACCCACGAGCTGCTGGAGATCGGTGTCTCGGCCCCCGAGATGAAGGCGGCCGACGGGCTCGGTGTCGGTGAGGTGGGTTACCTCATCACCGGCGTGAAGGACGTCCGCCAGTCCAAGGTCGGTGACACGATCACCACCCTGCACAAGGGCGCCACCGAGGCGCTCGGCGGGTACAAGGACCCCAAGCCCATGGTCTTCTCGGGCCTGTATCCGCTGGACGGGTCCGACTACCCCGAGCTGCGCGACGCCCTGGACAAGCTCCAGCTCAACGACGCCGCGCTGGTGTACGAGCCGGAGACCTCGGCGGCGCTGGGCTTCGGCTTCCGGGTCGGCTTCCTCGGGCTGCTGCACCTCGACGTGATCCGTGAGCGGCTCGAGCGCGAGTTCGGGCTCGACCTGATCGCCACCGCCCCGAACGTGGTCTACCGCGTCGAGATGGAGGACCGCAGCGAGCACATCGTCACCAACCCGAGCGAGTTCCCCGAGGGGAAGATCGACAAGGTGTACGAGCCCGTCGTGCGGGCGACCATCCTCGCGCCCTCCGAGTTCATCGGCTCGATCATGGAGCTGTGCCAGACCCGGCGCGGCACCCTGCTCGGCATGGACTACCTCTCCGAGGACCGGGTCGAGATCCGCTACACCCTGCCGCTCGCGGAGATCGTCTTCGACTTCTTCGACCAGCTCAAGTCCAAGACCCGCGGCTACGCCTCGCTGGACTACGAGCCCACCGGCGAGCAGACCTCCAGCCTGGTCAAGGTCGACATCCTGCTGCACGGCGACAAGGTCGACGCCTTCTCGGCGGTCACCCACAAGGACCAGGCGTACGCGTACGGGGTCCGGCTGGTCGCCAAGCTGCGCGAGCTGATCCCGCGGCAGGCCTTCGAGGTGCCCATCCAGGCGGCCATCGGCTCCCGGGTCATCGCCCGCGAGACCATCCGCGCCATCCGCAAGGACGTCCTCGCCAAGTGCTACGGCGGTGACATCTCCCGTAAGCGGAAGCTGCTGGAGAAGCAGAAGGAAGGCAAGAAGCGGATGAAGATGGTGGGCTCTGTGGAGGTTCCGCAAGAGGCCTTCATCGCCGTGCTGTCCAGCGACGACAGCGGTCCCGCGGCCAAGGGCAAGAAGTAGTCACGCCGAATCCCGGCTTTTCAGGGCCCGTCGCGCTTCGGCGCGACGGGCCCTGTGCTTGTCTCAGGGGTGTGTCCTGCGGGAAGTGACCGGGAAGTGACCGGCCGCCGCCTCTTACGCACCGGCCGGACGCGCTCTAGTCTGATCTCTGCTCGGTAGTTACTCGCGAGTTAAACAACAGCCGCAATTGAGCCAGCCGCACTGCCGCGGGCCCCGGAGGATGTCGTGAGCGACACACAGACCCTGATCGAGAACCGTCCGCCGTCCGTCGCCGCACTCTTCCTGGAGCGCGTGGCGGCCACACCCGACGCCGAGGCATACCGCTACCCGGTACCGGCCTCGGGCGACGGGCCGGACACCTGGAAGTCGCTGACCTGGGCGCAGTCCGCCGAGCGGGTCTACGCCATCGCCGCCGGGCTGATCGAGCTCGGCGTCCAGCCGGAGCAGCGCGTCGCGCTCGCCTCCTCGACCCGCGTCGAGTGGATCCTGGCCGACCTCGGCATCCTCTGCGCGGGCGCGGCCACCACGACCGTGTACCCGCAGACCAACGCCGAGGAGTCGGCGTTCATCCTCTCCGACTCCGCGAGCAGGGTCCTCATCGCGGAGGACGCGGCCCAGCTCGCCAAGGCCCGCGAGAAGCGCGCCGAGCTCCCCGAGCTCACGCACGTCGTGGTCATCGACGCGGAGGGCGTGGAGGCCGAGGACTGGGTCCTGACGCTCGCCGAGCTGGAGGCACGCGGCTCCGCGTACCTGGAGAAGCACCCCGAGCTGATCAAGGAGCGAGTCGGCGCGATCACCGCCGACCAGCTCGCGACCCTCATCTACACCTCCGGCACCACGGGCCGCCCCAAGGGCGTCCGGCTGCCGCAGGACAACTGGTCGTACATGGCCAAGGCGATCGCCGCGACCGGACTGGTCAGCCAGTCGGACGTCCAGTACCTGTGGCTGCCGCTCGCGCACGTCTTCGGCAAGGTCCTGACCTCCGGCCAGATCGAGGTCGGGCACGTGACCGCCGTCGACGGCCGCGTGGACAAGATCATCGAGAACCTGCCGATCGTGCAGCCGACGTACATGGCGGCCGTGCCGCGCATCTTCGAGAAGGTCTACAACGGGGTCGCCGCCAAGGCGCGGGCCGCCGGCGGCGCCAAGTACAAGATCTTCCAGTGGGCCGCCGAGGTCTCCCGGGAGTACGCGAAGGCGAGCCAGGACAACTTCCGCCGCACGGGTTCGGCCTCGGTGCCGTTCGCGCTCGGCGCCAAGCACAAGGTCGCCGACGCGCTCGTCTACGCCAAGATCCGCGAGGCCTTCGGCGGCAATCTGCGTGCCTGCATCTCCGGCTCCGCCGCGCTCGCGCCGGAGATCGGCTACTTCTTCGCCGGCGCCGGCATCCACATCCTGGAGGGCTACGGACTCACCGAGTCCTCCGCCGCCTCCTTCGTGAACCCGGGCGAGGCCTACCGCACCGGCACGGTCGGCAAGCCGCTGCCCGGCACCGAGGTGCGCATCGCGGACGACGGCGAGATCCTGCTGCGCGGCCCCGGCATCATGGAGGGCTACCACGGGCTGCCCGAGAAGACCGCCGAGGTCCTGGAGGCCGACGGCTGGTTCCACACCGGAGACATCGGCGAGCTGTCCGCCGACGGCTATCTGCGGATCACCGACCGCAAGAAGGACCTCATCAAGACCTCGGGCGGCAAGTACATCGCCCCCGCCGAGGTCGAGGGTCAGTTCAAGGCCGTCTGCCCGTACGTCTCCAACATCCTCGTGCACGGCGCCGACCGGAACTTCTGCACCGCGCTCATCTCCCTCGACGAGCCGTCCATCCTCGGCTGGGCCAAGGACAACGGCCTGGGGGGCAAGTCGTACGCGGACGTCGTCGCGGCGCCCGCCACGGTCGCCCTCGTCGAGGGCTACGTGAAGGAGCTCAACGCGGGCCTGCAGCGCTGGCAGACCATCAAGAAGTTCCGTCTGCTGCCCCGCGACCTGGACGTCGAGCACGGCGAGATCACCCCGAGCCTCAAGCTGAAGCGCCCGGTCGTCGAGAAGGCGTACAAGCACCTGATCGACGAGATGTACGCGGGTAGCCGCGAGGCGTAGCCCGGGCCATCGGCCATCGGCCATCGGCCCTAGCCCGTACGGGGTGGGGACGCGCAGGGCTCCTCCGCGACCGAGCGGCGGAGTCCCCGCGCGTCCCCGCTCCCGTCGGAGCTCCCCGCGTGTCCCCGCTCCCGTCGGAGCTCCCCGCGCGTCCCCGCTCCCGTCGGAGCTTCCCCGCGTCCCCGTTCCTTTCGGAGCATCAGCGCGTCCCCGCCCCCGTCGGAGTCCTCGCGCGTCCCCGGCCCGGCGGAGCCAGCCCCGCGCGGTCTCTCCTATCCGTCCCGCCCGTGCCGCATCCTGCTCAGCAGTTCGTCCATCCGCCGTAGCTGGTCGCGGAGTTCGGGTACGTCCGGGACGGCGCCGGCCGACAGGTGCGTGTCCATCCTCCTGAGGCGGGCGGCGAGTTCGTCGAACTGGTCCTGCTCACGGGCGAGCAGGCACTCCAGCTGACGGTTCTTGCGGTGCAGGTCGAGAAAGACGCTGACCTTGGCGCGCAGGACCCACGGGTCGAACGGCTTCGCCAGATAGTCGGCGGCACCCGTCGCGTACCCGCGGAAGGCGTAGCCCGCGTCGGCGTCCGTGCCCGTCAGGAAGATGATGGGCACGTCCTTGGTCCGGTCGAGCCGCTTGATGTTCGCGGCCGTCTCGAATCCGTCCATGCCCGGCATCCGGATGTCGAGCAGGACGACCGCGAACCGCTGCCGCAGCAGCGCCCTCATCGCCTCCTCGCCCGAACGCGCGCGCACCAGCGGCTCGTTGAGGGAGCGCAGGACGGCCTCCAGCGCGACCAGGTTGTCCTCCATGTCGTCGACCAGGAGGATGCTCGCTCCCTCGTCGGTCGTCGTCCCGGCGCTCATGATGACGGTGCCTCACTCGGTCCGTGGTTTCTCGGTGCCTCGCGCTCCGGCGACCGGTCCGTGACCCGCCCCGGGCGCCGTGCCGAAGCCGCCGTGCCGTGTCGCCGCGGCATGCCATGCCATGCCGCCGTCGTCGCGGCGGGCGGTGGACGCGGATCGGATGCTCGATTCTGTCCGTCTTCGAGCACATCCATACCACTGTTCTCACTCATGCCGGCCCACTTCGGTGACTCGGCGCTTATGAGTGCCGCCAGTCTGTCACCCTGGCCGCATCGTCCGAGGTGTCTTCGTCCGAACTGCCCAGGGAGCCGCACAGTGGGGGCCATTCCGACGCAACGGGAGTCCACGCCATGCGCACCGGACGCGCTCGCGCACCACCCCGCCGGCCGGGACGTCGTGTCACGGACATCGTTGCCCGGCACTCCGCTCGCCCCCGCGGCCGCGCGCCGGTTCCTCCGCGACACACTCCTGAGCTGGGCCGAACTGGCCCTGCCCGGCACCGAGATCATCGACGACCGGCTCACCGGCGACGCGGCCGTGGTGGTCAGCGAGCTGGTCACCAACGCCGTCGTGCACGCGGGCACCGACGTCGAGCTGCTGTGCCGCCTGGAGTGCCCGGCCGACGGCCCCCCCGGACCGCTGGTCGTCGAGGTCTCCGACCGGCATCCCTCGCGGGCCATACGGGAGGACGGCGCCGAACCGGCTTACGGGACACCGGAGTACGGGCGGGGCCTGCGCCTGGTCTCCGCGCTCTCCGAGGCCTGGGGCATCACCTATCGTCCGGGCGTCAAGACGGTGTGGTCGAGGCTGCTGGTCGACGGGGCCGCTGGCGCTCCGCCGGGTGCGGGCGTCTTCACGGACGCCGACGACCCGCGCCGGCCGGGCCGCTTCGACGACGTGAGCGGACTCGCCGGACCGGGCGGGTTCGCGGGTGCGGGCGGTCTCTCCGCGCCGGGAGGGTTCGCGGACGGCGACGGCCTTTCCGGGGCCGGGGGATTCGCGGCCGCGGGCGGTCCTGCCGGTCCGGGGGGATTCGTGGACGGCGACGGGCTCGCGGGAACGAGCGGGTTCGCCGGGGCCGACGGGCTCACCGGCCCGGCGGAGGACCCGGAGCCGACCGGGGCCGGGGCCATCGCGTACGCCGAGGGGCCGCTCCCCGGGTACGGTCCGGGGGCCGGCGCCGAGCCGTTTCGCGCCCTGTCCGCCTCGGGGGCGAACCGGAGCACCGGGCCGGGCCACGACTGGCTCGACCGGGGAGCCCTCTCCTTCCTCGCCGAGGCCTCCGACCTGCTCGCCGGACAGCTCGACGAGGACCTGGTCGCAGCCCTGGCCGGTCAGCTCCTCGTCCCGCGCCTCGCCGACTGGTGCGCCGTGTGGCTGGAGGACGAGGCCACCGACCGGGCCGGCGGTCTCGGTCTGGCCCTCGGCCCCCGCCTCGCCCGCGTCTGGCACGGCAGCGAGAACCTCGTCGAGGGACTGCGCCAGGTACTGGAGAAGGACCCGCCGCGGCTGCCCGACGCGGTGCGCTCCCGGGCCGTCCCGGTGCCCTGGCCCGGCGAGGCGCTGGGCGCCCGCGGGGCGAGCGGAGCGGCGCTGGCGTACCGGCTGATCGCGGGCGGCCGGCCACTGGGCACGCTCGTCATCGGGCGGGCCGGACCGCCCGACTTCCCCGACGAGGTCACCGGACTGGTCGAGGACCTCAGCCGCCGTATCGCCCTGGCCATCGGAGCGGCCCGCCAGTACGCGCGCCAGGCCACCATCAGCCGGGTCCTGCAGCGCGGACTGCTGCCGGGCGCGGTCGCCGAGATCCCCGGGGTGCGCAGCGCCCTCGTCTACGAGCCGCTCGACAAGGGCGGACCGAGCGGTGACTTCTACGACGTCTTCCCGGCGGGCGACGGACGCTGGTGCTTCGCGGTCGGCGACGTCCAGGGCAAGGGGCCCGAGGCCGCCGTCGTGATCGGCCTGGCGCGGCCCTGGCTGCGGCTGCTGGCGCGTGAGGGCTACGACGTCGCGGACGTCCTCGACCGTCTCAACCAGCTCCTCCTCGACGACGCGACGGAGGCCGCGGACGCGGCGGCCCGCGCTCTCGTGGCCGCGGGCGGACCCGGGCTCGGCACCGACCTCGGCCCGCAGACGCGCTTCCTGTCCATGCTCTACGGCGAGCTGGTCCCCTTCGACGGCGGAGTGCGCTGCACCCTCGCCTCGGCGGGGCATCCGCTGCCGCTGCTGCTGAGCCCCGACGGCGGTGTACGGGAGATGGCCCGGCCGCAGACCCTGCTGGGCGTCTTCGAGGACCCCCAATACGCCTCCGAGTCCTTCGAGCTGTACCCCGGGGACAGCCTCCTGTGCGTCACCGACGGTGTGACGGAGCGGCGCGACGGGTCCCGTCAGTTCGACGACGACGACGGTCTCGCGCACGCCCTCGCCGGCTGCACCGGCCTGAACGCCGAGATGATCGCGGAACGGATCCGCGGGCTGGTGCACGCGTTCGGCAGCCGCCCACCGGAGGACGACATGGCCCTGCTGGTGTTGCAGGCCGACTAGCGGGCCCGCCGCGGCCCCGGGGACTCCGGACCCCGTCAGGCGCGTGCGGTGGCCCGCCCTCGCCCCGGCGGGGCACGTCCCCCGCCCCGCCCGGCACGCCCCCGCCCGCGCCGGACACGTCCACCCCGGCCGTGCTGGACAATGGAACGCATGCCTTCCGCACTTCCCGACGGTGAGCCCGTCCCCGACGACGGGGCGCTGCCCGCGCACGCCCTGGACGGGGCGGCCGAGCGGCCCCTCGGGTTCTACCTCCACGTGCCGTACTGCGCGACCCGCTGCGGCTACTGCGACTTCAACACCTACACGGCGACCGAGCTGCGGGGCAGCGGGGGCGTGCTCGCCTCCCGCGACAACTACGCGGACACCCTGACCGACGAGGTCCGCCTCGCCCGCAAGGTCCTCGGCGACGACCCCCGCCCGGTCCGCACGGTCTTCGTCGGAGGCGGTACGCCCACGCTGCTGGCCGCCGACGATCTCGTACGGATGCTGGGCGCGATCCGGGACGAGTTCGGGCTCGCGGACGACGCCGAGATCACGACGGAGGCGAACCCCGAGTCCGTGGACCCGGAGTACCTCGCGACCCTGCGCGCCGGCGGCTTCAACCGGATCTCCTTCGGCATGCAGAGCGCCCGGCAGCACGTCCTGAAGGTGCTCGACCGCACGCACACCCCGGGCCGCCCCGAGGCCTGCGTCGCCGAGGCCCGCGCGGCCGGCTTCGCACATGTGAACCTTGACCTGATCTACGGCACACCGGGGGAGTCGGACGACGACTGGCGGGCGTCGCTCGAAGCGGCCCTCGGCGCCGGTCCCGACCACATCTCCGCGTACGCGCTCATCGTCGAGGAGGGCACCCAGCTCGCGCGCCGGATCCGCCGCGGCGAGGTCCCCATGACGGACGACGACGTGCACGCGGACCGCTATCTCATCGCGGACGAGGTGATGTCGGCGGCGGGCTTCGACTGGTACGAGGTGTCGAACTGGGCCACCTCCGAGGCCGGCCGCTGCCTGCACAACGAGCTGTACTGGCGCGGCGCCGACTGGTGGGGAGCGGGCCCCGGCGCGCACAGCCACGTCGGCGGCGTTCGCTGGTGGAACGTGAAACATCCGGGGGCGTACGCGGCGGCACTCGCCGAGGGCCGCTCCCCGGGCGCCGGGCGTGAACTCCTGTCCGACGAGGACCGCCGGGTCGAGCGGATCCTCCTCGAACTGCGGCTGCGCGAGGGCTGCCCGCTCTCGCTGCTCCGCCCCGACGGGCTCGCAGCCTCCCGCCGCGCCCTGTCCGAGGGACTCCTCGAAGCCGGTCCGTACGACGCCGGCCGCGCCGTCCTCACCCTGCGCGGCCGCCTTCTCGCGGACGCCGTCGTCCGGGACCTGGTGGACTGAACAGCGGGGACCCGGACTCGAAGGGCACCGTCGCCGGACACCCGGACACCCGGACACCCGGACACCCGGACACCCGGACACCCGGACACCCGGGTGACCGTCACCGACCCCGGGTGACCGGCCGCCGGTCCGTTATTCCGGCGCCGTGACGAAGTCGATCAGTTCCTCCACGCGGCCCAGGAGCGCCGGTTCCAGGTCCTTGTAGGAGTGGACCCGGGACAGGATGTGCTGCCAGGCCGCGCCGGTGTTCTCCGGCCAGCCCAGGGCCCGGCACACGCCCGTCTTCCAGTCCTGGCCGCGCGGGACCCTGGGCCAGCCCGGAATGCCCACGGAGGACGGCTTCACGGCCTCCCAGACGTCGATGTACGGGTGGCCGAGCACCAGCGCGTGCTCGCTCGTGACCGCCTCGGCGATCCGGGACTCCTTCGAACCCGGGACCAGGTGGTCCACGAGGACGCCGAGCCGGGCGTCCGGGCCCGGGGCGAACGCGTCGACGACCGCCGGGAGGTCGTCGACGCCCTCCAGGTACTCCACGACGACGCCCTCGACGCGCAGGTCGTCGCCCCACACCCGCTCGACCAGTTCGGCGTCGTGGCGGCCCTCGACGTAGATGCGCCCGGCGCGCGCGACCCGGGCGCGGGCGCCGGGTACCGCCACCGAGCCGGAGGCCGTACGGCCGGGGCGTACGGGAGCCGCGGCCGCCGGGCGGACCAGGGTCACCACCTTGCCCTCCAGGAGGAAGCCGCTCGGTTCCAGCGGGAACACCCGGTGCTTGCCGAAGCGGTCCTCCAGGGTCACGGTGCCCGCCTCGCAGCGGATCACCGCGCCGCAGAAGCCGGTGCCGGGCTCCTCGACGACCAGACCCGGGTCCGCCGGGACCTCGGGCACGGACCGGGGCTTCTTCCACGGCGGGGTCAGATCCGGAGAGTACTGGCGCATTCGGATGACGATAGGAGAAGCCCGGCGCCGCTCACCACGACACGCCGGAACCCGCCGTGCCGGACCCCCCGTGCCGGACCCGCTCAGCCGGAACCCGTCGTACCGGACCCCCGTGCCGGACCCGCTCAGCCGGAACCCGTCGTGCCGAAACGTGTCGCCAAGGCGTCCCGTTGGGCTCGTACGAACGCGGCGTCCACGACCGCACCGTGCCCGGGGACGTACAGCGCGTCCTCGCCGCCCAGTCCGAGCAGCCGGTCGAGAGCCGCGGGCCAGCGCGACGGTACGGCGTCGGGGCCCGCCTGCGGCTCGCCCGACTCCTCGACCAGGTCGCCGCAGAACACCACCGCCGGGTCGCCGGGCACGACGGCCACGAGGTCGTGGGCGGTGTGGCCCTCGCCCGTCCGCGCCAGCCGGACCTCGACGCCGCCGCCGAGATCCACGTCCAGGCCGTTCCGGACGAAGCCGCGGGGGCGTACGAGGGTGTCGGCCGCCTCCTCCGCCGCCCTCGGGTCGAGACCGTTGCGCACCGCGTCCGCGCACAGCTCGTCACGGCCCTTCCCGTACGCCTCGGACGAACCGTCCGCGACGAGGATCCGCGCGCCCGCGAACGCCGCGGCGCCGAACACGTGGTCGAAATGCGGGTGGGTGAGCGCGATATGAGTCACACGCCCGCCGGTGATGGCACGCGCATCGGCGCACAGCGCGGCGCCCTCCGCGAGGCTCGACCCGGCGTCGATCATCAGCGCCGCGCCCTCGCCGACGACGAGCCCGGCCGTGCAGTCCCAGCCGGGAAGCCGCCGTCGCCCCACCCGGGGCACCAGCCTTTCCCACCCGAGCTCTTCCCAAGTCAGCCTCATGCGGCGACGCTAACGGTGACCGGGTGCCGTGCACGACATCGCAGGCCCGCCCTTGCCCGGGGCGTGCCTCACCGCCGTACACTGAGCTGGGGAACGTTGGCACTCGCGTGCGCTGAGTGCCAGACGAAAGCCACGAAGGCCACGAAGACCACCGAGTCGACTCCTGGAGGTGTGCGCGATGCTCAGCGAACGCAGGCTCGAGGTGCTGCGCGCCATCGTCCAGGACTACGTGGGCACCGAGGAGCCGGTCGGCTCCAAGGCGCTCACCGAGCGGCACCGCCTCGGCGTCTCGCCCGCGACCGTCCGCAACGACATGGCGGTCCTGGAGGACGAGGGGTACATCGCCCAGCCGCACACCAGTGCCGGGCGCATCCCCACGGACAAGGGCTACCGCCTCTTCGTCGACAAGCTCGCCGGCGTCAAGCCGATGACCGCGCCCGAGCGTCGCGCCATCCAGAACTTCCTGGACGGTGCCGTCGACCTGGACGACGTCGTCGGCCGGACCGTGCGGCTGCTCGCGCAGCTCACCCGGCAGGTCGCCGTCGTGCAGTACCCCTCGCTGACCCGCTCGACCGTGCGCCATGTGGAGCTGCTGTCCATGGCTCCCGCACGGGTGATGCTCGTGCTGATCACGGACACCGGCCGGGTCGAGCAGCGCATGATCAACTGTCCGGCGCCGTTCGGTGAGACGTCGCTGGCGGACCTGCGCGCCCGGCTCAACAGCCGGGTCGCGGGGCGTCCCTTCGCGGACGTCCCGCAGCTCGTCCAGGACCTCCCGGACGCCTTCGAGGCGGAGGACCGGGGTACGGTCTCGACGGTGCTCTCCACACTGCTGGAGACACTCGTCGAGGAGACCGAGGAGCGGCTGATGATCGGCGGTACCGCCAATCTCACGCGATTCGGACATGACTTCCCTCTCACCATCCGGCCGGTGCTCGAAGCGCTGGAGGAGCAGGTAGTGCTCCTCAAGTTGCTTGGAGAGGCCGGGGATTCGAGCATGACCGTGCGAATCGGGCATGAGAACGCGTACGAGGGACTCAACTCCACGTCCGTGGTCTCGGTCGGCTACGGTTCGGGCGGCGAGGCAGTAGCCAAACTCGGCGTGGTCGGCCCGACCCGCATGGATTACCCGGGAACGATGGGAGCGGTACGAGCGGTGGCACGGTACGTCGGACAGATCCTGGCGGAGTCGTAAGTGGCCACGGACTACTACGCCGTACTCGGCGTGCGCCGCGACGCGTCCCAGGACGAGATCAAGAAGGCGTTCCGGAGGCTCGCTCGCGAGCTGCATCCGGACGTCAATCCCGATCCGAAGACGCAGGAGCGGTTCAAAGAGATCAACGCCGCGTACGAGGTGTTGTCGGACCCGCAGAAGAAGCAGGTCTACGACCTCGGCGGTGACCCGCTGTCCCAGCAGGGCGGCGGCGCGGGCGCCGGCGGCTTCGGCGCGGGCGGCTTCGGGAACTTCTCGGACATCATGGACGCGTTCTTCGGCACGGCGTCGCAGCGCGGACCGCGCTCGCGCACCCGCCGGGGCCAGGACGCCATGATCCGGCTGGAGATCGAGCTCGACGAGGCGGCCTTCGGCACCACGAAGGACATCCAGGTCGACACGGCCGTCGTCTGCGGCACCTGCAACGGTGAAGGTGCCGCGCCCGGCACCGCCGCGCAGACCTGTGACATGTGCCGCGGCCGCGGCGAGGTGTCCCAGGTGACGCGGTCCTTCCTCGGCCAGGTCATGACCTCGCGGCCGTGTCCACAGTGCCAGGGCTTCGGCACCGTCGTCCCGACCCCGTGCCACGAGTGCGCGGGCGACGGCCGGGTCCGTTCCCGCCGCACCCTCACGGTCAAGATCCCGGCGGGTGTGGACAACGGCACCCGGATCCAGCTCGCGGGCGAGGGCGAGGTCGGCCCCGGCGGCGGCCCCGCCGGCGACCTGTACGTCGAGATCCACGAGCTGCCGCACTCGACCTTCCAGCGGCGCGGTGACGACCTGCACTGCACGGTCACCCTCCCGATGACCGCGGCGGCCCTCGGCACCAAGGTGCCGCTGGAGACCCTCGACGGCATGGAGGAGGTCGACATCCGTCCGGGCACGCAGTCCGGCCAGTCGATCCCGCTGCACGGCCGGGGTGTCACGCACCTGCGCGGCGGCGGCCGCGGCGACCTCGTCGTGCACGTCGAGGTCACCACGCCGACCAAGCTCGATCCGGAGATGGAGCGGGTGCTGCGCGAGCTCGCCAAGCTGCGTGGCGAGGAGCGGCCCACGGGTCAGTTCCAGCCCGGTCAGCAGGGGCTCTTCTCCCGGCTGAAGGACGCGTTCAACGGCCGCTGATCCAAGCGGGGCACGGGGTGTGACACGCCCCGTGCCCTCCATGTCGGAGGCACTATCCGGACGGGCGACCGGTTTCTGACTTGTCCGGCGGACGTGACAACATGCCGTCATGTCCTCCGCGCTGACCGATCTCTTCCCTCACCCGATCGTGCAGGCCCCCATGGCGGGCGGAGTCTCCGTCCCGCAGCTCGCGGCCGCCGTGTCCGAGGCGGGCGGGCTCGGCTTCCTCGCGGCGGGGTACAAGACCGCCGACGGCATGTACCAGGAGATCAAGCAGCTGCGCGGGCTGACCGGCCGTCCCTTCGGCGTCAACCTGTTCCTGCCGCAGCCCGAGCACGCGGACGCGGCCGCGGTCGAGGTGTACGCCCACCAGCTCGCCGGCGAGGCCGCCTGGTACGAGACCGAGCTCGGCGATCCGGACAGCGGCCGCGACGACGGCTACGACGCCAAACTCGCCGTCCTCCTCGACAACCCGGTGGCGGCGGTCTCCTTCCACTTCGGCGTCCCGAAGCCGGAGGTGCTGGAGTCGCTGCGGCGCGCGGGCACCCTCACCCTGGTCACCGCCACCACGGCCGAGGAGGCCCTCGGCGCGCAGCGGGCCGGCGCCGACGCGGTCGTCGTGCAGGGCATCGAGGCCGGCGGACACCAGGGCACCCACCGGGACAACCCGGAGACGGACGGCACGGGCGTCGGCCTGCTCACGCTGGTCGCGCGGGTCCGCGAGACCGTGGGGATCCCGGTCGTCGCGGCCGGCGGCATCATGCGCGGCAGCCAGATCGCCGCCGTCCTCGCCGCGGGCGCGAACGCGGCCCAGCTCGGCACCGCCTTCCTCGCCACCCCCGAGTCCGGCGCGAGCGCCGTGCACAAACAGGCGCTGACCGACCCCCTGTACGTACGCACGGAGCTCACACGCGCCTTCTCCGGACGCCCGGCGCGCGCGCTGGCCAACCGCTTCATGCGCGAGCACGGCCCGTACGCCCCCTCCGCCTACCCCGAGGTCCACCACCTCACCCTGCCGCTGCGCAAGGCGGCCGCCAAGGCGGGCGACGCGCAGGGCATGGCACTGTGGGCGGGACAGGGCCACCGCATGGCCCGCGACCTGCCCGCCGGGCAGCTCGTGGAGGTACTGAACGCAGAAATCGCGGCCGCCGAGACAGCGTTGTCGGCCGCCGCCGAGATCCCGGAAGAGGGTGCGGCCCGATGACGGCACCGGTGTTCCTGGTCGAGCACTTCGACACGGACGGCGAGGGACGCCATGTCCTCGACGGACCCGAGGGACGGCACGCCGTCTCCGTGAAACGGCTGCACACCGGCGAGGACGTCGTGCTCACCGACGGGGCCGGGCGCCGCGCGGACTGCGTGGTCCTCGGCACCGAGGGCAAGGACCGGCTGATCGTACGGATGGGCACGGTCACCGAGGAAGCCCCCGAGGAGCCGCGCATCACGGTCGTCCAGGCCCTGCCCAAGGGGGACCGGGGCGAGCTGGCCGTCGAGACCATGACCGAGACCGGCGTCGACGCGATCGTCCCCTGGGCCGCCTCCCGCTGCATCACGCAGTGGAAGGGCGAGCGGGGTCTGAAGGCGCTCTCCAAGTGGCGGGCCACCGCCCGGGAGGCGGGCAAGCAGTCCCGCCGGGCGCGCTTCCCGGAGGTCGCGGACGCGATGACGACCAAGCAGGTTGCCGCACTTCTCGCCAAAGCCGATCTCGCCGCCGTGCTCCACGAGGACACCGCCCTCGGGACCGAGCCCTTCGCGACCGCCGCGCTGCCCGGCTCCGGGGACATCGTCCTGGTGGTCGGCCCCGAGGGCGGGATCTCCGCCGAAGAGGTCGCGCTGTTCACCGGGGCCGGCGCGAAGACCTTCCACCTGGGGCGCACCGTACTGCGCACCTCGACGGCCGGGACCGTGGCCACCGCGCTGCTGCTGGCCCGCACCGGCCGCTGGTCCTGACCCACCGCCCGCCGGCACGACCTCACGTCCGCACCTCACCGGGGAATCCATGGAACTCGCTCAGGTACGACTGCTCGTCTCCGACTTCGCCACCTGTTACCGCTTCTACTCCGAGGTCCTCGGCCTCAAGCCCCAGTCGGGCGCGGCCGAGGGACCGTACGAGAAGTTCAGTCCGGTCACCGGGTCGGCGGGCATCGCGCTCCAGGACCGGGCCGTGATGACGGAAATACTGGGAGAGCTCGGCGAGGCCGTGGCCGGACACCGGTCGCTGGTGGTGCTGCGGGTGGACGACCTCGACACCTACTGCGAACAGGTCGTCTCGCGCGGAGCGACCCTGCTGCACGGCCCCGCGCCCATGACGGAACGCATGCGCGTCGCCCACCTCAAGGACCCCGAGGGCAACCTGGTGGAACTCCAGGAGTGGCTGCTGCTGCTCGGCTGACGGGCGGTCGGAAGCCGGCCCGGGGCCGGGGAACCGGGAACCCTACGGCCTCCCCGGCCCGCCGGGCAACACCTTCGGGTGGTTGTGCCCCCGATGGCCGCATGCGGTCTACCGCGCGTCGCCGTGCGGTGGGACGCTGCCGTCCATGGGGGCTTTGAGGTATTTCAGAGGCCGCACGGGGCACGGGCGGGCCCTGGTGGCCGTCGGGCTGGGCGCGGCCGGAGTGTTCGCGGTGACCGGGTGCCAGCCCGTGGACGGACTCAGCACCGCGACGGTGGCCTACACGACCGACCAGACGGCGACCAGAGAACTGAAACGGCAGCAGGTGGACGTGAGTTGGCTCACCTGCACCGCCCGCCTGGGCAACGCGGGCAAGGCCTACACGCCGGGGAAGTCGCCCTCGCCGAGCGAGAACACGGTGGCGACCGTCGACTGCCGGGGCCAGACCGGCGACGGCCGGGACATCGTCGTCAAGGGCAAGGTCACCCGTGCCGTCAACGGCGCCTGCGTACGCGGCGATCTGCGCGCCACCGTCGGCGGCAGGCAGGTCTTCCGCGTCAAGGGCTTGGGCGACTGCGACGCGGGACCCACCCCGCCGGTCACCTACCGCCCCACGAACGGACAGCCCGACCCCACCGTCACCGTCACCGTGACCCGGACGATGTGGTGCAAGGGCGACCCCACCTGCTGGCCCTCACAGGGCAAATGACCTGCCGGACCGTACGGGGATCAAGTGATCCAAACCCCTGTCGGGCCACGCGTGCGCTGCGTAGGGTGACCGGGTGACTGAGTCCGCAGCCTCCGCGTACATCCGGTTTCCGCATCTGCACGGCGAGTTGGTCGTCTTCACGGCCGAGGACGACATCTGGGCCGCCCCCCTCGACGGCGGGAGCCGCGCCTGGCGGGTCAGCGCCGACAACGTCCCGGTCAGCCATCCGCGCGTCTCCCCGGACGGTACGACCGTCGCCTGGACGTCGACGCGGGACGGAGCCCCCGAGGTCCACGCGGCCTCCCTGGACGGCGGTCCCGCGAAGCGGCTGACGTACTGGGGCAGCGCGAAGACCCAGGTGCGCGGCTGGACCCCCGACGGACAGGTGCTCGCCCTCAGCACCCAGGGACAGGCCAGCCTGCGCCGCACCTGGGCCCGCTCCGTCCCGCTCGACGGGGGACCCGCGACGACCCTGCCGTACGGCCCCGTCGGCGATGTCGCCCACGGCGAGAGCGGTGTCGTCCTGCTGTCCGCCCCGATGGGGCGCGAGGCGGCCTGGTGGAAGCGGTACCGCGGCGGCACGGCGGGCAAGCTGTGGATCGACCGGGACGGCGACGGCGAGTTCGTCCGGCTGCACGAGGACATCGACGGCAACATCGAATACCCCTTCTGGGTCGGCGAACGGATCGCGTTCCTCTCCGACCACGAGGACGTCGGAGCCCTGTACTCCTCCCTCGCCGACGGATCCGACCTGCGGCGCCACACACCCACCGACTCCTTCTACGCCCGCCACGCCGCCACCGACGGCACCCGCGTGGTCTACTCGTCCGCCGGTGAGCTCTGGCTCCTCGACGGGCTCGACGGCGCCGAGCCGCGCCGCCTCGGCATCCGCCTCGGCGGCCAGCGCGTCGACCAGCAGCCGCACCCCGTCAGCGCCTCGCGCTGGTTCTCCGCCGCCGCGCCCGACCACACCGGACGCGGCAGCGCGGTCTCCGTGCGCGGTGCCGTCCACTGGGTCACCCACCGCTCCGGCCCCACCCGCGCGCTCGCCGCCGAGCAGGGCGTCCGCGCCCGGCTGCCCCGCACCTTCCGCGCCGAGGGCGAGGAGCACGTGGTGTGGGTGACCGACGCGGAGGGCGACGACGCCCTCGAATTCGCCCCCGCCACCGGCGTCGCCCCGGGAGCCACCCCGCGACGGCTCGCCGCCGGCGCCCTCGGCCGGGTCCTCGGCCTCGCCGTGGCGCCCGACGGAAGCCGCGCCGCCGTCGCCTCGCACGACGGGCGGGTCCTCCTCGTCGAGCGCGAGAGCGGCGAGGTCCGCGAGGTCGACCGCAGCGAGGACGGCGACGTCACCGGCCTCGTCTTCTCGCCCGACTCCGCGTGGCTCGCCTGGTCGCACCCCGGGCCGCGCCCGCTGCGCCAGCTCAAGCTCGCCAACACCACCGACCTGTCGGTGACCGAGGCGACCCCGCTGCGCTTCCGGGACTACGCACCGGCGTTCACCCTCGACGGCAAGCACCTCGCCTTCCTGTCGGCCCGCGCCTTCGACCCCGTCTACGACGAGCACGTCTTCGACCTGGCCTTCGTCGGAGGCTCCCGGCCGTATCTGATCACCCTGGCCGCGACGACGCCGTCCCCCTTCGGACCGCAGCGCCACGGCAGGCCCTTCGAGGCCCCCGACAAGGACGAGACGCCCGACAGCGAGGGCGCCCCCAGCACCCGTATCGACCTGGACGGACTCGCCGACCGGATCGTGCCGTTCCCCGTCGAGGCCGCCCGCTACTCCACGCTGCGCGCGGCCAAGGACGGACTGCTGTGGCTGCGCCATCCGGTGCGGGGCGTGCTCGGCGCCTCCCGCGCCACCCCGGACGACCCGGACCCGAAGACCGAACTGGAGCGGTACGACCTCGCCCAGCAGCGCATCGAGCACCTCGCCGCCGACGCCGACCACTTCACCGTCACCGGCGACGGCAAGCGGGTCCTGCTGTGGACCGACGGCAAGCTCAAGGTCGTCCCCAGCGACCGGCGTGCCTCGAACGACGACGAGAGCGACACGAACATCACCGTCGACCTGTCGCGGGTGCGCCAGAGCGTCGACCCGGCCGCCGAGTGGCGCCAGATGTACGACGAGACCGGCCGCCTCATGCGGGACAACTTCTGGCGTCCCGACCTCGGCGGCGTCGACTGGGACGCGGTCCTCGACCGGTACCGGCCGGTCCTGGAACGGGTCGCCACCCACGACGACCTCGTCGACCTGCTGTGGGAGGTGCAGGGCGAACTCGGCACCTCGCACGCGTACGTCACCCCGCGCGGCGGCTGGAGCGGCGGCGACCGGGCACAGGGGCTCCTCGGTGCGGACATCTCCCGTCACGAGGACGGCAGTTGGCGCATCGACCGGATCCTCCCCTCGGAGACCTCCGACCCCGAGGCGCGGGCCCCGCTCGCCGCGCCCGGCGTCGCGGTGCGCGCCGGGGACGCGATCGTCGCGGTCGGCGGCCGGCCGGTGGACCCGGTGGCCGGGCCCGCGCCCCTGCTCGTCGGCACCGCGGGCAAGCCCGTCGAGCTGACCGTCTCCCCCTCGGGCGGCGGCGATCCGCGTCACGCGGTCGTCGTACCGCTCGCGGACGAGGAGCCGCTGCGCTACCACGCGTGGGTGGCCGACCGGCGCGCCTACGTCCACGAGCGGTCCGGCGGCCGCCTCGGCTATCTGCACGTGCCGGACATGGTCGGCGCCGGATGGGCGCAGCTCCACCGCGATCTGCGGGTCGAGGTGGCCCGTGAGGGCCTGGTCGTGGACGTCCGCGAGAACCGCGGCGGCCACACCTCCCAGCTCGTCGTGGAGAAGCTCGCCCGGCGGATCGTCGGCTGGGACCTGCCCCGCGGTCTGCGCGCCTACAGCTACCCGGAGGACGCGCCGCGCGGCCCCGTCGTCGCCGTCGCCAACGAGTTCTCCGGCTCCGACGGCGACATCGTCAACGCGGCGATCAAGGCGCTCGGCATCGGACCCGTGGTCGGCACCCGCACCTGGGGCGGCGTCATCGGCATCGACAGCCGCTACCACCTCGTCGACGGCACCGGCGTCACCCAGCCCAAGTACGCCTTCTGGATGGAGGGGTACGAGTGGGGCGTCGAGAACCACGGTGTCGATCCCGACGTCGAGGTCGTCCAGGCGCCGCAGGACCACGCGGCCGGCCGTGACACCCAGCTCGACGAGGCGGTCAGGATCGCGCTGGCCGCCCTGGAGGAGAACCCGGCGAAGACCGCGCCCACGCTGCCGCCGCTGTGAACCGGCGCGGGCGGTTCACGGGCGGGCGGCGACGCGAGCCGCCCGCGAGCCGCCCGCCGCGTCGGGCCGCTAGCATGCGGAGGTAATGATCGGCTGGCGTGAGGAGGCACACGCATGGCGCAGGAGCCGAGGCGGGACGAGGGCGGGCAGCCGCAGGACGACTGCCTGTTCTGCAAGATCGTGGCGGGGCAGATCCCGGCGACGCTGGTGCGCGAGAGCGACACGACGGTGGCGTTCCGCGACATCAACCCTCAGGCGCCGACCCACATCCTGGTCATTCCCAAGGTGCACTACCCCGACGCCGCGTCCCTGGCCGCCGCGGAGCCCGCGATCGCGGCGGACGTCCTGCGCGAGGCCGGCGAGGTCGCGGGCGAGGAGAAGCTGGAGAGCTACCGCGTCGTGTTCAACACGGGCAGCGGTGCCGGCCAGACCGTCTTCCACGCGCACGCCCACCTCCTGGGCGGCCGCGGCATGCAGTGGCCCCCCGGATAACCGGCCTTGTCCGCACGTGAACTGGTGGTCCTCGGCACCGCCAGCCAGGTCCCGACCCGGCACCGCAACCACAACGGCTATCTGCTGCGCTGGGACGGCGAGGGTCTCCTCTTCGACCCCGGCGAGGGCACCCAGCGCCAGATGCTGCGTGCCGGCGTCGCCGCGCACGACCTGCACCGCATCTGCGTCACCCACTTCCACGGCGACCACGCGCTCGGACTCGGCGGGGTGATCCAGCGCATCAACCTCGACCGCGTCCCGCACGAGGTGACCGCGCACTACCCGCTCTCCGGGCAGCACTTCTTCGAGCGGCTGCGGTACGCCACCGCCTACCGCGAGACGGTCCCGCTGACCGAGGCGCCGGTCGCGGACGACGGTGTCCTCGCGACGACCCCCGCGTACACCCTGGAGGCCCGCAGGCTCTCCCACCCCGTCGAGTCCTTCGGGTACCGGCTGGTCGAGCCGGACGGGCGGCGGATGCTGCCGGAGCGGCTCAGGGAGCACGGGATCAAGGGTCCCGACGTCGGGGTCCTGCAACGGGAGGGCGTGCTGCGGGGCGTCACGCTGGACGACGTCAGCGAGGTCCGGCGGGGGCAGCGGTTCGCGTTCGTCATGGACACCCGGCTGTGCGAGGGAGTGGACGCGCTCGCCGAGGGCTGCGACCTGCTGGTCATCGAGTCGACCTTCCTCGACGGGGATCACCGGCTGGCCTCCGACCACGGGCATCTGACGGCGGGTCAAGCGGGCCGGGTGGCCAAGGAGGCGGGGGTGCGGCATCTCGTCCTCACCCACTTCAGCCAGCGCTACGCCGATCCCGGCGAGTTCGAGCGCGAGGCCCGCGCGGCGGGGTTCGACGGGGAGCTGACCGTGGCGCACGACCTGGTGCGGGTGCCGGTCCCGAAGCGGCACTGAGGACACGGCGGACAGGGGCCGGGACGTCCGGTGCCGGGAAGGTGCCGTTTTCGATACCTCGGGGGAGGGGCCGTACGATGCTTCGATGTCCCTCCCCAAGGCTGAACTGCACCTGCACATCGAAGGCACTCTCGAACCCGAGCTGGCCTTCGCGCTCGCCGCGCGCAACGGCGTCACCCTGCCGTACGCGGACACCGGGGAACTGCGCGAGGCGTATGCCTTCGACGACCTCCAGACCTTCCTGAACCTGTACTACGAGCTCATGGCCGTCCTGCGGACGGAGGCGGACTTCGCCGACCTGGCCGACGCCTACCTCGCCCGCGCGGCCGCGCAGGGCGTACGGCACGCGGAGATCTTCTTCGACCCGCAGGCGCACATCGCCCGGGGCGTGCCGATGGGGACGGTCGTCGAGGGGCTGTGGCGGGCGCTCGGGCGCAGCGAGGAGACCCACGGCGTCTCCACCCAGCTGATCATGTGCTTCCTGCGCGACGAGTCCGCCGAGTCCGCGATGGACACCCTGGAGGCCGCGAAGCCCTACCTCGACCGGATCACCGGCATCGGCCTCGACTCCGCCGAGGTCGGCCACCCGCCCGTCAAGTTCCGCGCGGTGTACGAGGCCGCCGCCGGGCTGGGGCTGCGGCGCGTCGCGCACGCCGGCGAGGAGGGGCCGCCCGCGTACATCACCGAGGCCCTCGACGTCCTCGGCGTCGAGCGCGTCGACCACGGGCTGCGCTGCATGGAGGACCCCGAGCTCGTCGAACGGCTGGTCCGGGAACGGGTGCCGCTGACCCTGTGCCCGCTGTCGAACGTACGGCTGCGCGCCGTGGACGTCCTGGCGGAGCACCCGCTGCCCGCCATGATGGACGCCGGGCTGCTGTGCACGGTCAACTCCGACGACCCCGCCTACTTCGGCGGGTACGCCGGCGACAACTTCGCCGCCGTGCGCGAGGCTCTCGGGCTCGGCGAGGAGCGGCTGCGGGAACTGGCGCGCAACTCCTTCGAGGCGTCCTTCCTGGAGCACGACGAGGAGCGGCGGGCGCGGTACATCGCCGAGGTCGAGGCGTACGAGTTCCCGTGACCCGTCGAGCGCCCGCCCGCCTCCCCTCCTCGGGGCGGGCGAGCGCTCGCGGGAGTCAGACGCGCACGGGACCGGGTACGGGCGCGGCGGCCGTGTGCAGGGGCCCCGCCGTCCCGTACGCCGCCCGCTGGGCGGGCACGCCCTCCAGCGGGATCCCCACGACGGGCAGCCCGGCCAGGGGGGTCTCGGCGGCGGCCGGCCCGGCCACGGTCGTCCCCACGAAGGGGAGTTCGGCCACGGGGATCTCGACGACGGGGATCTCGACGATCTCGCCGGCGCGGCGCGGGCGCAGGGCCACGAGCGTCATCGGGACGCCGACCAGCAGCAGACCGGCCGCCAGGACCGTTCCCATCGCCGGGTAACCCGCCGACGCGGACAGCAGGCTGCCGGTGAGCGGGCCGCACGCCGTGCCGAGCGAGGAGGCGGAACCGACGAGGACCGCCCACCGGCCGCGCGGGTCCATGGACGCGGCGAGGCCGATCACGTACGACAGCACGACCGGGTACAGCGCGTTCCAGGCGATCTCGCCCGTCGCGAAGGACGTCAGATCGGTGGCCGCCGCGCTCAGCGCGATGCAGCCGGCGATCAGCGCCGTGCCCAGGCCGATCGGCAGCGCCCGGCCGAGCCGCGGGCCGAGGGCGCCCGCGCCGACCGTCCCGAGCAGCCCGGCGCCGAGCGCCACCGCGAAGACCGCGCCCACCTTCACCTCGGTGAGCCCCGCCTGCGTCAGGCCTATCCGGCCGCTCACGCCCCACAGGGAGTTCTGCGCGAGGGACCAGAAGAGCATCGCGCCGGCGAGCAGCAGCCCGGAACGGCGGTGCGGGAGCGGGCCGGTGGCGCGCACGGCGCGGTCGGCCGGTGCACGGGCGGGAAGCCGTCCCGTCAGGCACAGCGCGAGCAGCGCGGTGCAGGCGATCGCGGCGAGCGGGTAACCGTGCCCCGGGCCGAGGTGGGGGATGGTCAGATACAGGGTGCCCGCGAGGCCGGAGACGCCGAGCAGACCCAGTGTGGTGACCCGGTGGGGATCGCGCCGGCCGGCGATCCCGGTCGCGGCGACCGTGGTGGCCGTACCGGAGCCGAAGCCGCCGACGACCGCGCCGGTGACCACCAGGGGGACGGCCGCCGAGAGCGCGGCGGTACCGAAGCCGGCGGCCGCGAGGAGCAGCCCGGCGCGGGCCAGCGCGCGCGGGCCGAAACGGTCGACGCGGGAGGCGAGCAGGAAACCGGCCGAGGCGGAGCCCAGCAGCAGGACGCTGCCGACGGCTCCGGCCTGGGTGGCCGACAGCGGGAGTCCCGTGTCGAGGCGGCCGACGGTGGTGGGGAGCAGATACGCGGCGAGGTACCCGGCCGTGAAAAGGGCGACGAGGGGCCAGGGCGTGGTGGTGCGGGCGGACACGGGCGTTCCCAGGGCAGGCGAGAGCGGCTCAAGAAGAGAGGGGGAGGGGCGGCTGTCGACGGACAGGAACGCGCGGGCAATTTGTATCAAGGTGGGGGGTCCGCGAAGAAGGCGTGACGATGTGATCTGGGGCACTTCTCGTTTGTGGAGGCGGATCCGGGGCAACCGCGCCGCCTTCGGGGTGCCGGGCGCGGAGCGGAGCCCTCCCCGGGCCGCTGCCCTCGCCGTGCGCGCGGGCGGACACGGGGGCGTTCGGGCAGGTGGGGGGGTGGAGCGGGCCCCGGACGCGGGACGGGCGGGCCACGGGCGCGCGGCGGGCGGGACGTGCCCGGCCGCTCCACGGACCACGGATACCCCCCCCGCGTGAAGCACGGCCCACGTGGCCGGTGTGGTGCACACTGGCCAGATCCGTACCACCCCAGGGAGCGCACCGTGATCAACGGCGAGGGACCGTTCCTCCAGGCCCATGTCGACCCGCTCGCCGGGCTGCGCACGGCGGACGATCCGCCCTGGGACGTCTACCTGACCGGCACGGTCTTCCTGGACATCATCTTCACCGGGCTCGATTCGGCCCCCGTGCGCGGCACCGAGTCCTGGGCGCGGGGCATGGGTTCGAGCCCCGGCGGCGTCGCGAACATGGCGACCGCCCTGGCCCGGCTGGGCCTGCGGACCTCCCTCGCCGCCGCCTTCGGCGACGACCACTACGGCGAGTACTGCTGGGACGCCCTGGAACAGGGCGAGAACATCGACCTCACGCCGTCGCGGACCGTGCCCGGCTGGCACTCGCCGGTCACCGTGTCGATGGCGTACGAGGGCGAGCGGACCATGGTCAGCCACGGGCACGAGGCACCCCTGGAGGAGCCCGCGCCGGACTTCCCGCCGCACGCGCGTGCCGCCGTCGCCTCGCTGACCCCGGGGGTCACCGCGCCCTGGATCGAGCAGGCCGCGAGCCGGGGCACCCGGATCTTCGCGGACGTCGGCTGGGACGACACCGGCCGCTGGGACCTGGCGGGCCTCGCCGATCTGGCGCACTGCGAGGCGTTCCTGCCGAACGCCGAGGAGGCCATGCGCTACACCGGCGCCGACTGCCCCCGCGCGGCGGCGCACGCGCTGGCCGAACACGTGCCGCTCGCGGTCGTCACCCTCGGCGCCGACGGCGCCTACGCCGTGGACGGGCGCTCCGGGGAGAGCGCCGAGGTCCCGGCGATCGCCGTCGAGGCGCTGGACCCCACCGGCGCCGGGGACGTCTTCGTCGCCGGCTTCGTCACGGGGACCCTGGCCGGCTGGCCGCTCGCCGACCGGCTCGCCTTCGCCGGGCTGACCGCCGCGCTCTCGGTCCAGGAGTTCGGCGGATCGCTGTCGGCGCCCGGCTGGTCGGAGATCGCCGCCTGGTGGCGCCGGGTCCACTCGGTCGCCGACCAGGATCCCGCGGCCCTGAGCCGGTACGCCTTCCTGGAGGGCAAGCTCCCCGAGGTCACCCGCCCCTGGCCGCTGCGCCGGGCGGTGCCGACGATCGGTTTCGGCCGCTCGGCCTGAGGGGTCCGAGGGGCCTCCTCAGGTCACGACCTCGTCACCGCGGGAAAAGCCCTACGGGTCCGTGAGCGCCGCGACGTACGCTGGGAAACGCAAGGCTGCCCGTGTGGCAAGCGTGCCGACCGAGGAGGATACGCAGGCCTACAGAGCCGGCCCATGACTCAGACACCCACAGCTCACGGCCCCGCACAGGGGCAGGCACGCGCGCACTTCACCGTCCCGGCCAAGCACCCCATGGTGACCGTTCTGGGTTCCGGAGACTCGCTGCTGCGCGTGATCGAGAAGGCCTTCCCGGCGGCCGACATCCACGTCCGGGGAAACGAGATCAGTGCGGTGGGCGACGCCGGTGAAGTCGCGCTCGTCCAGCGCCTGTTCGACGAGATGATGCTGGTGCTCCGCACGGGGCAGCCCATGACGGAGGACGCAGTGGAACGCTCGATCGCCATGCTGAGGGCGAGCGAGAACGGGGAGGGCGACGGCCAGGAGACTCCGGCCGAGGTGCTCACGCAGAACATCCTGTCCTCGCGAGGCCGCACCATCCGCCCCAAGACGCTCAACCAGAAGCGCTACGTCGACGCCATCGACAAGCACACCATCGTGTTCGGCATCGGCCCCGCCGGCACCGGCAAGACGTACCTCGCCATGGCGAAGGCCGTCCAGGCGCTCCAGCACAAGCAGGTCAACAGGATCATCCTGACCCGCCCGGCGGTCGAGGCCGGCGAGCGGCTCGGCTTCCTGCCCGGCACGCTCTACGAGAAGATCGACCCGTACCTGCGCCCGCTCTACGACGCGCTGCACGACATGCTCGACCCGGACTCGATCCCGCGCCTGATGGCCGCGGGCACGATCGAGGTCGCGCCGCTGGCGTACATGCGCGGCAGGACCCTCAACGACGCTTTCATCATTCTGGACGAGGCTCAGAACACGAGCGCCGAGCAGATGAAGATGTTCCTCACCCGGCTCGGTTTCGACTCGAAGATCGTGATCACCGGTGACGTGACGCAGGTCGACCTCCCGAGCGGTACGAAGTCGGGTCTGCGGCAGGTCCAGGACATCCTGGAGGGTCTCGACGACGTCCACTTCTCGCGGCTCACGTCCCAGGATGTCGTCCGGCACAAGCTGGTCGGCCGTATCGTCGACGCGTACGAGAAGTACGACAGCGAGAACGGCACCGAGAACGGCTCCCACAAGAGCCGGGGCCACAAAGGGAAGTAGACCAGCACAGCCATGTCGATCGACGTCAACAACGAGTCCGGAACCGAGGTCGACGAGCAGGCGATCCTCGACATCGCCCGCTACGCGCTCGCACGGATGCGCATCCACCCGCTCTCCGAGCTCTCGGTGATCGTCGTGGACACCGACGCCATGGAGCAGCTCCACATCCAGTGGATGGACCTGCCCGGACCGACGGACGTCATGTCCTTCCCGATGGACGAGCTGCGTCCGCCGTCGAAGGACGACGACGAGCCGCCGCAGGGGCTGCTCGGCGACATCGTGCTCTGCCCCGAGGTCGCCGAGCGCCAGGGCAAGGACGCCCCGACGGAGCACTCCATGGACGAGGAGCTCCAGCTGCTCACCGTCCACGGCGTGCTGCACCTGCTCGGCTACGACCACGAGGAAGCCGACGAGAAGGCCGAGATGTTCGGCCTTCAGGCCGCCATCGTGGACGGCTGGCGTGCGGAGAAGGGCATCACGGGTCCGTCTCCGGCCCCGACCGTGTCATGAGCCCACAGCTGGTCATCGGTGCCATCGTCCTGGTCGTCGTCGCCTGGCTCGCCGCCTGCGCGGAGGCGGGCCTCGCGCGGGTCTCCAGCTTCCGCGCCGAGGAGGCGGTCCGCAGCGGCCGGCGCGGCAGCGCCAAACTCGCCCAGGTCACCGCGGACCCGACGCGCTATCTGAACGTGGCGCTGCTGGTCCGCGTGGTCTGCGAGATGGCGGCCGCCGCGCTGGTCGTCTTCGCCTGCCTCAAGGAGTTCGACAAGACCTGGCAGGCGCTGGCGGTCGCCATCACCGTCATGGTCCTCGTGTCGTACGTCGCGGTCGGTGTCTCGCCGCGCACCATCGGCCGCCAGCACCCGCTGAACACCGCGACCGCGGCCGCGTACGTCCTGCTGCCGCTGGCCCGGATCATGGGCCCGATCCCGCCGCTGCTGATCCTCATCGGCAACGCGCTCACCCCCGGCAAGGGGTTCAGGCGCGGCCCGTTCGCCTCCGAGGCGGAGCTGCGGGCGATGGTCGACCTCGCCGAGAAGGAGTCGCTCATCGAGGACGAGGAGCGCCGCATGGTGCACTCCGTCTTCGAGCTCGGCGACACCCTCGTGCGCGAGGTCATGGTGCCCCGCACGGACCTCGTCGTCATCGAGCGCTACAAGACCATCCGGCAGGCCCTCACCCTGGCCCTGCGCTCGGGCTTCTCGCGCATACCCGTCACCGGCGAGAACGAGGACGACATCGTCGGGATCGTCTATCTCAAGGACCTGGCCCGCAAGACCCACATCAGCCGCGACGCCGAGTCCGAGCTGGTCTCCACGGCCATGCGGCCGGCCACGTTCGTGCCCGACACCAAGAACGCCGGCGACCTGCTGCGCGAGATGCAGCAGGAGCGCAACCACGTCGCCGTCGTCATCGACGAGTACGGCGGCACGGCCGGCATCGTCACCATCGAGGACATCCTCGAGGAGATCGTCGGCGAGATCACCGACGAGTACGACCGCGAGCTGCCGCCCGTCCAGGACCTCGGCGACGACAGCTTCCGGGTGACCGCCCGCCTCGACATCGGCGACCTCGGCGAGCTGTACGGCTTCGAGGCCTACGACGACGAGGACGTGGAGACCGTCGGCGGGCTGCTCGCCAAGGCCCTGGGACGCGTCCCCATCGCCGGCGCCTCCTCGGTGGTGAAACTGCCCGACGGACGCGAGCTGCGGCTCACCGCCGAGGCCGCCGCAGGCCGCCGGAACAAGATCGTCACGGTGCTCGTCGAACCGGTCGGCCCGGCGGGGCCCCCCGAGGAGGAAAAGCCGGAGTGACCCCGCAGCAGCTGCGCGCGTTCTGTCTGTCCTTCGACGCCACCGTCGAGGACTTCCCCTTCAACCCCGAGACCTCGGTCTTCAAGGTGCTGGGCAAGCTCTTCGCGCTGACGAACCTGGACGGGCGCCCGCTCACGGTCAACCTGAAGTGCGACCCGGACGACGCGATCCGGCTGCGCGAGCAGCACCCGGGACTGATCGTCCCCGGCTATCACATGAACAAGCGGCACTGGAACACGGTGACCGTCGACGGCGGGCTCCCGGACCGCCTGGTCCGGGAGCTCGTCGAGGATTCCTACGATCTCGTCGTGGCCGGTCTGCCGCGGGCCGAGCGCCTGCGCCTCGACCGTCCCTGACCCGCCGCACACCGGGGCTGCGCCGCGAGGGGGTCGCCTCCCCGGAGGGCCGCCGCGGGTCGATGTATCCGGTGGCCGGCCGACCCTTCGGCGGGAGAGGGTGCCGGCACTTCGTATGCTCTGGTCATGACCGACAGCAGCGCGCTCGACCCCGAGGACCGCAAGATCGTCACCCTGGCCCGTTCCGCGCGGGCCCGCAACGGTGTGCCCGAGGGCGCGGCCGTACGCGACGAGACGGGACGTACCTACGTCGCCGGGACCGTGGAGCTGGAGTCCTTGCGGCTGAGCGCTCTGCGGACGGCCGTGGCGATGGCCGTGGCGTCCGGGGCGAAGTCCCTGGAGTCGGCGGCCGTGGTGTCCGAGGCCGAGGCCGTCGACGACGCGGACCGCGCGGCCGTACGGGATCTCGGCGGGCCCGCGACACCGGTGCTGCTGGCCGGGCTCGACGGTGCCGTGCACACGACGGTGACCGCGGGCTGAGAACCGGACCACCCCGGGGGCGGAGCCGATTCGCTCCCCCCGGGGCGCAGCCCTCTCAGAAGCCGAGCTTGCGGAGCTGCCGGGGGTCGCGCTGCCAGTCCTTGGCGACCTTCACATGGAGGTCGAGGAAGACCGGCGTGCCCAGCAGGGCCTCGATCTGCTTGCGGGACTTGATGCCGACGTCCTTCAGGCGCTTGCCCTTGGGGCCGATGATGATGCCCTTCTGGCTGGGGCGCTCGATGTAGACGAAGGCGTGGATGTCCAGGAGCGGCTTGTCGGCCGGGCGGTCCTCGCGCGGCAGCATCTCCTCGACCACGACGGCGATGGAGTGCGGAAGCTCGTCGCGGACGCCCTCCAGGGCGGCCTCGCGGATCAGCTCCGCGATCATGACCTGCTCCGGCTCGTCCGTCAGGTCGCCCTCGGGGTAGAGGGCGGGCCCCTCCGGCAGCAGCGGGACGATCAGGTCCGCCAGCAGACCCACCTGCGAGTCGCCGACCGCCGACACCGGGACGATCTCGGCCCACTCGAAGCCGAGCTCCCGGCCGAGCTGGTCGATCGCGATGAGCTGCTCGGCGAGCGTCTTGCTGTCGACGAGGTCGGTCTTGGTGACGATCGCGATCTTCGGCGTCTTCTTGATCGACGCCAGTTCCTTCGCGATGAAACGGTCACCCGGGCCGAGCTTCTCGTTCGCGGGCAGGCAGAAGCCGATCACGTCGACCTCCGCCCAGGTCGTGCGGACGATGTCGTTGAGCCGCTCGCCCAGCAGGGTGCGCGGTTTGTGCAGGCCGGGGGTGTCGACGAGGATCAGCTGCGCGTCGGGCCGGTGCACGATGCCGCGCACGGTGTGACGCGTGGTCTGCGGCTGGTTCGCGGTGATCGCCACCTTCTGGCCGACCAGAGCGTTCGTGAGGGTGGACTTGCCCGCGTTGGGGCGGCCCACGAAACAGGCGAAGCCGGCACGGTGGTCGCCCACCGCATCGAGGGGGCGCGAGGTGCCCCTCTCCTCGGACGGCTCGGATGACTGGTTGCGAACGCTCATGGCGCCCATTGTCCCTGATCGTCGGGTGCCCGCCGTACCAAGGTGTTCGACAGTCGTGAAGCGGTCGCCCCCGCACGCGTGAAGCGATCGTTCCGGTTCTCGGGCGCGAGGCGTTCCGGAGCCGTGGGCGGAGGAGGAGTACGAGGGGACCGGCCCGGACCTTACGGCGCACGCCGGGAGCGCCTACGATCACGGGGTCCTGGGCCACGGCGCCCCGGTGTCGTCCCTTCCCGCCGCGCAGAAGGCCAGGCCCCAGGCATGAAGCTCATCACCGCGATCGTCAAGCCGCACCGACTCGACGAGGTCAAGTCCCGCCTCCAGGAGCTCGGTGTGCACGGGATGACCGTCACCGAGGCCAGCGGGTACGGGCGTCAGCGCGGGCACACCGAGGTGTACCGCGGCGCCGAGTACCAGGTCGACCTGGTCCCGAAGGTCCGGATCGAGGTCGTCGTCGAGGACGCGGAGGCCGACGCGGTCATCGACGCGGTGGTCAAGGCCGCGCGGACCGGGAAGATCGGGGACGGAAAGGTGTGGTCCGTACCCGTGGAGACGGTCGTCCGGGTACGGACGGGCGAACGCGGGCCCGACGCACTCTGAGCGTCACCACGGCCGCGGCGGCCCCGGCCGCCGCCAGCACGGCCACGAGCCACGGCAGCGCGAGGAACGACACCCGCGCCGACTCCCTGGTCCCGGACGCGCTGGCCGTCAACGTCACCTCGCCCCAGTCGAGTCGGGGTGCCCCGTGCCAGGGCGCGGTGAGCCGGACCCGCTGGCCGGGGAGCAGTTCCGAGGGGATGCCGTCGAGCTCGCGGGACAGCAGGGTCCGCCCGAAGAGCCCCTCGGCCCTCAGCCGCACCTTCGGGTTCAGCGTGACGTTGCCCGTGTTGTGGAGGGTGTACGAGACGGTGGCCGTGCCGGAGCCGGTGCCGGGGACGATCGGCTGGTGGTGGGTGAGGCGGACCTTCTCCACCGCGAGGGCGGGGACCGTCGGGCCGCCGACCCGGAGATAGACCCGGGCCGCGACGGCGCGGCGCACTCCGACCGAGAGGGAGCCGGAGCCCTTCTCGATCCGCTCGTCGAGCGCCACCAGCGCGCCCGGATGATCGCCCGGTTCGGCCCGCTCCGGAACCCGCAGGGTGAACGGCACGGTGACCTTGCCGTGCGCGGGCACGGTGACCCGGGAGCGCGCGGGCCGGGCCCACGCCCCCACCCCGCGCTGCTTCTCCGCCAGGGTGCGCACGGCGAAACCGCCGTCGCGGGCGGTGTTGTAGGCGTCGGCGGCGTACAGCCGGAACGTCAGCGGATCACCGGTCTTGTTGGCGACGGTGACCTTGTCCCGGAGGGTCTGGCCGGGGTCGGCGGAGAGGTAGAAGTACGGCCGCGCGGCGACGCGCGAGGAGACGGGGTAGACCGACCAGCTCCCGTTGTCGGCCGCGTACGAGGGCGTGGCGACGAGGGCCACGAGGGCGGGCAGGACCAGGAACACGCTCAGGAGGAGGGCGTACGGCTTGCGCATGGGTGCGGACCCCCGCGGACGGCATCGGCGGACTGGCGGCTGTCGTCGTGACAGCCCCTGCGTGGACGGGCGGGTGCGCGCCCGGCCACCGGGGTGCGGACGACCGGTCGAGTGGCGGACCGGTCAGCTGAGCGTCAGCGTGAGCACACCGGAGTAGGAGCCGGGAGGCGTGAACTCCGGTACGTTCAGCGACAGTCCGGCGTCGACGGTGAACTCACCACCGGTGAGGGTTCCGTTGGGGGTGGACGCCAGGGTCGCTCCCGAGGTGCCGACCGTGCCGGACGAGCCGGCCTGGCAGGTGCTCGGGCTGCCGGCCTTGGTGGCGCAGGCCGGGGTCCAGCTCAGGGCACCGGCGCCGATCTTCGCGCCGGGGCCGGTGAAGTCGGTGACCTTGCCGGTCAGGGACCAGCCCGCGGGGCCGCCGCGGAAGTCCTTGACCGTCACCGTTCGCAGGGCGCCCGTGGAGGCGCCTCCCTTGCCGTAGTCGACCGCCGACAGCGCGACGGCGTCCCCGGCCTGGGTCATCGACAGGGTTCCCGCCCTCACCGTGGTGGTGAGTTTCTGACTGCCGTCAGGGACGGGTGTGTTGTCGACGACGACATACGCGGCGGGACCCGCTCCGGTGTCCGGGTCCCAGCTTCCTCCCTCGTACGCGACCACGCCGGTCGTCGTCTTGTCGTTGACGACGAGCGAGCCGCTGAAGGAGCCCTGGGCGTTCGCGGTCACGGTCGCCGTGTCGGCGGTCTGGGTGGTCCCGGACCGTCCGGCGAGGGTGACGGCGGCACCCGGGGTGAAGTCGCTTCCGGTGACGGTCACGCTGTCACCGGGGTTCCCGGAGGCCGAACCGAGCTGGATGGCCCGGGTGTTGGTCTGTCCGCCGCCGGTCGCGGTGACCGTCTCCGACACCGGGGCGGGCGGGTTGGTGACCGTGCACGGGGTGTCCAGTTCCAGGATGTAGCTGGTGTGGATGTTGTAGTCACCGGGCGAGAGGGTGATCGCGCCGGGCGCCGTGACCGTGAACGTGCCGGTCATGGAGAACGACGGGAAGGCGCCCCGCCCCGGCACCGGGTCGTTCTTCTTCGGCCCCGCGACCGTGACGCTGCCCGTCTGCGCCCCGCCGACGGTGACCTTGCCGGTCGGCGTCATGATGTCGGCCGGCAGGGCGAGGTCGGTGGGGTTGCTCGCGGCGGGCGTGACCACCGTGTAGGTCACGGTGACCGTGTCGCCGACCGTGGGGCTCGCGTTGTCCACCGTGATCTTCGCGGTGGTGGTGCCGTCGATCGGGGGGAGGCCCGCGATCGCCGGCGGAATACAGTGCGTGGGGAAGTCCACGTTCACGGCAGCGGCGCCGGCCGGGGCGGCCAGCGCACCTCCCGCGGTGAGCGCGAGTACGGTCGCCCCGAGCAGTGCCGCGAGGCGGCGTCTTCGGGTTGTCGGACCCGTGGTTGACATGGCTGTTGCCCCCTCCTGAGGGATGCGGGCGCAGCGGCTCTTCTGCGCCGCCAGGGGGACATTGATGTGCCGGCCGTGTGAGAAGTCAATGGAGTCCCGGTGCAGTGACTGATGGCCCATCAGTTTCTGTCATGGTCGGCAACTCGGTTAACTGGGCGTGGAGTTGGAGAACGGCGAGACTCTCGCGGAGAGTCGAACCTGGTTGGGCCGGGTCGAACCGGGCCGGGTCGAACCGGGCCGGGCCGGGCCGGGTCGAACCGGGCCGGTGCCGCTGCGCGCGGGCGGCACCGGCCCTCTTCACGTCGGGGCTCGGTGGGTCAGTCGAAGACGAACGGGCCCGGGGACTGCGGTGCGTCCGCCGTACAGGTGATCGTGATGCCGTAGATGGTCATCTTCAGCGAGCCGCCGTAGAACTCCAGGCTGTCACCGGAGGCGACGGTGCCGTCGAGGGGGCCCACCGACACTCCGCTGCCGATGGCCATCGCCGGGTTCTTCTTGCCGCTGAACGCGGTGGTCCCGCCGTTCGCGTTCACCAGGGAGAGGGTCGAGGTGACCGAGTTCGCGGCGATGGGGATCGGGGCCGTGACGGCGGTGGAGCTGAGGGTGATGGTCGCGGCCGTGCCGTCCTGGGTGGCCGTGAGGGTGGCCGCACCGCCGCCACCGATGGTGCAGGTCGCGTTGATGGTGGCCGACTGGGGAGTGACGGCCGCGGCGGCCGGCGCGAAGGCCAGACCGGTCGCGGCCAGGGTGCCGGCGGCTAACGCCGAGACCGTTGCGAGTCGCTTGCCTCTCATCGAAATCCCTTCCCTTGTGGGGGAATTGCCATGTGGGGATGGTCGGGACGGAGCCGTCCGCCCTGGTCCGGGCACACGGGCTCCTCACCTCTGTGCCCGGTGAGGGTGCGGGGAGACGTGTACGCGGACCGTCCGCTCGTGGGGTGCGGGACGCCGTGCGGAGGCGTTACCGACGGTCCGTCGGAACGTGCGGTTCCATTGAGTCGCGGGTGCCTCACGATTGCAAGGGAAGGGGACCCTTTCCTTCAACGGTTGTGAAAAGTGGCCGAAGTTGGCTCCCGGGCCCGGGAGTTCACCGGTGACCGGTGGCCGGGGCCATGTTCTGCAGGCCGACCACGCGCAGCAGCCGGAGACGCTCGTGGGACTCGGTTCCCGGCCGTGCCGTGTGCACGACGAGGAACTGGTGGTCGCCGGAGCTGAGCAGCAGCTCGCAGTCCAGTTCCAGCAGACCGACCACGGGGTGCAGGAAGCGCTTCGTCGCGGACCGCCGCACGGCCACCTCGTGGGACTCCCAGAGGGTCGCGAACTCCTCGCTCGTGGAGCGGAGTTCGGCCACCAGGGCGGCGGGCGCGGGGTCGTCGGGGCGGGCCGCCGTGACCGCGCGGAGGTTGGCGACATGGGAGCGGGCGTGCTCGGGACGGTCCTCGGGCGGGAAGAGCGTGTGGCCCCGGGGGTCGGTGAAGAACCGCCGCACGAGGTTCTGCCCGGGTTCCGTCCCACCCGTCAGCGCCGCCGACATCGCGTTCTGCGCGAGCAGTTCGCCGTAGTCGGTCACGACGTGGGCGGGCGCGTCGTGCAGCCGGTCGAGGATCAGCAACAGCCCGGGGCGGACGTGCGGCGACGCGCTGGTGGCCCGCGGCGGCTCCTCGCCGGCCAGGTGGAAGAGGTGGTCCCGTTCGTCGCCGGTGAGGCGCAGTGCCCGCGCCAGCGCGCCCAGCATCTGGCGGGAGGGGTGCGGTCCGCGCGACTGTTCGAGCCGGGTGTAGTAGTCCACGGACATGCCCGCGAGCGCCGCCACCTCCTCGCGGCGCAGACCGGGTGTGCGACGCCGGGAGCCGGCCGGGAGCCCCACGTCGGAGGGCTCCAGACGGGCGCGGCCGCGGCGCAGGAAGTCGGCGAGCTCGGTTCGGTTCACCTCTCCAGCGTGACGCAGACCGCCGGTCCCATCCAGGGACCGCCGGTCCCCGGATCAGGAGGTCTCTCCCGCTCCGCCCGGTACGGGGGGGACGGTGGAGGCCGACGAGAGGAGCAGATCATGCTGACACTGGTGACCGGAACCACCGGCGAGGTCGGACGCCGCTTCGTGCCCCGCCTTCTGCAGCAGGCACCCCCCGGCGACCGGATACGGGTCCTGGTCCGCGACGAGTCCCGGGCCGCGGCCCTGGCGGACGTCACCGGCCCGAGCGGCCTCCGGCCGGAGACCGCCCTCGGCGACCTGCGCGACGCCGAGGCGCTGGGCAAGGCCCTCGCGGGGGTGGACGCGGTGGTGAACATCGCGGCCTCCTTCCGCGGGGTGCCGGACGAGGAGGCCTGGGCGGTCAACCGCGACGCCGCGCTGGAACTGGGCCGCGCCTCCGTCACCTCGGGCGTGCGCAGGTTCGTGCAGGTCAGCACCAACCTGGTGTACGGGACGGGCCGGGGCCGCCCGCTGACCGAGGACGACCCGAGCGTGCCCGGCGGCGGGATGTGGGGTGCCTACCCGGCGGCCAAGGCGGAGGCGGAGCGAGGCCTGCTCGCGCTGGAGGACGACATGGACGTCCGCGTGGGCCGTCTTTCCTTCGTGTACGGGGAGGGCGACCCCCATCTCGCCGCGTCGATGACGTGGGCCGCGCACTGGGCCGCCGGACAGCGGCTCCAGATGGTCCACCACGCGGACGTCGCCCAGGGGCTGCTCCGCCTGCTGTACGCCCCGGGGGTGGGCGGCAACCGGATCTACAACATCGCCGACGACGCCCCCGTCACCACCGTCGACCTCCACCGGATCAACGGCGTCGAGGTACCGCCCGCCCTCTACGAGCGCACCGACCCCGACCCCTGGCACGGCATCGTGTCCACCGACCGCATCCGCCACGACCTGGGCTTCCGCCCGGTGTACCCGTCCCTGTGGACGGCCAGGGACGCCGGGGCCCTGTGACCGGGCCCGGCGGCCGTCCCGGCGATCCGGGCGGGTCCCTCAGTCCACCCCCTTGATCCGCACCACCAGCACCGCCCCCGCGAGGCCGATCACGGCCGCGACCAGGTACAGGACCCGGTAGCCCCCCAGGTACGTCACGATCGGGGCCGCCAGTACGGGGGCCGCGACCTGGGGGAGGGCGTTGGCGATGTTGATCACGCCGAGGTCCTTGCCGCGGTCGAGGGCCTTCGGCAGTACATCGGTCATCAGGGCGAAGTCGACGGAGGTGAAGACGCCGAAGCCGATGCCGAGGACGGCCGCGGCGGCGATCGCCCCGGGCCAGGTCTGCCAGGAGGCCAGCGCCGCCGTGGCCACCGCCATCAGGACGCCGGACCAGATCACGAACGGCTTGCGGCGGCCGAGCCGGTCCGACCAGACCCCGCCCACCACGACGGTGGCGAGCAGCGTGACCCCGTTCACCGCCGTGAGGACCAGCACACCCTGTTCGGGGTCGTCGAGGAGCAGCCGGTCCCGCAGGTAGTAGAGCAGGTACAGCAGCACGAGGGCGTTGCTGAGATTGATCAGGAAGCGGGTCAGCCAGGCCCACGCCAGGTCGGGGTGTTCGCGCGGACTCAGCCGGAAGGAGGCGAGGAACGCCCGCCCCGACCAGGGCGGCCGGGCCGACACCGGCAGCCGCAGGTCCTCGTGGCGCAGTACGTACGGCAGGACGCCCACCAGCGTGAACACCGCGCACGCCGCGTACCCGCCGCCGATGCCCCCGAAGACCGTCGCGAGCCCCGTGCCGCCGACCACGCCGAGGATCTGCGCCGCCCCCAGCCAGCCGCCCACGACGCCGCGCTGGAGCCGCGGCACCCGGTCGGGCACGGCCGCGGTCACGGCGGCGAACGCGGCGTTCAGGGTGAGCTGGACCAGACACCAGCCCGCCGCCATCGTCCACACCCCGCCCGCGCCCGCGAGGAGCAGCAGGGACAGCGCGCCCCCGGCCGCTCCGGCCACGATCCACGGCGTCCGTCGGCCCCACCGCCCGGTCGTGCGGTCGGACAGCGCGCCGAAGAGCGGGTTGGCGACCAGCGAGACGACCGCGCCCGCACCCGTCACCCAGGCCAGCATCGTCTCCTTGGACATGCCGGTGCCGGGAGCGAAGTCCTCCGCCTGGGAGGCGAGGAGGATCTGCAGCGGGCCGTACCAGCCCACCCAGATCGCCCCGTTGGCGAGCGAGAGGGCGGACGTCCAGCCCCGGCCGACCCGCTCGACGGGCTCGGCGAGCGCGGACGGCGGAGCGACCCGGTCGGCCGCGGTCATCTCCGCGCCCGCAGGGCGTCCCGCAGCCAGTGGTACGAGGCCTTCGGGGTCCGCTCCAGGGTGTCGTAGTCGACGTGCACGAGCCCGAAGCGGCGCTCGTACCCCTCCGCCCACTCGAAGTTGTCCATCAGCGACCAGACGAAGTAGCCGCGTACGTCGACGCCCTGTTCCGACGCCCGGTGCAGCGCCCGGACATGGCCGTCCAGGAAGGCGATCCGCTCCTGGTCGTCGATGCCGTCGTAACTGCAGCCGTTCTCGGTGATGACGACGGGCGGGAGCCGGTCGCCGTAGCGCTCGCGGAAGCCGACCAGCAGTTCGGTGAGCGCCTCGGGCACCACCGGCCAGCCGAAGTCGGTGACCGGGTACCCCTCCAGTTCCTTGACGGTGAAGGGAAGTCCGGCGGGCAGGGTGAGTCCGCCGAACTCGATCTCGGCTCCCTCGGGGGTGCCCACCTTCGTCGGCTGGTAGTAGTTGATCCCGTACCAGTCGACCGGCTCGCCGATGATCTTCAGGTCCGACTCGACGTCACCGGGCATCAACTCGCCGATGCCGTCGGGGTAGCGGCCCAGCAGGACGGGGTCGGCGAAGAGCCGGTTGAGCAGGAGGTCGTAGAAGTCGGCCGCCTCCACGTCCTCGGTACGGTCCGAAGCCGCCCAGGTCGGGCCGTGCGAGTTGGCTATCCCGATGTCGCCCGCCCCGGCCGCGCGCAGCGCCCGTACGGCCAGACCGTGGGCGAGGAGCTGGTGGTGGGCCACCGGCAGGGCGTCGAACATGAGCTGTTTGCCGGGGGCGTGCGCGCCGAGGGCGTGCCCCAGCAGGGTGTGCTCGGCGGGCTCGTTGAGAGTGATCCACTTCTTGACGCGGTCGCCGAGGCGCCCGGCGACGACCGAGGTGTACTCGGCGAACCGCTCGGCGGTGTCCCGGTCCATCCAGTCCAGCTCCGCCGGCAGATCCCAGTGGAAGAGGGTCGGCACGGGCTGTACGCCGGCCGCGCACAGCGCGTCGGTCAGGCGGTCGTAGAAGTCGAGGCCGCCGGGGGAGTTCACCCGGGGCCAGGAGATGGAGAAGCGGTACGCGTCCACGCCGAGGCCGGCGAGGAGCGCCACGTCCTCGGGGTAGCGGTGGACGTGGTCGCAGGCCACCGCCGCCGTGGAGCCGTCCTTGATGTGTCCGGTCCCGGCGGTGAAGGTGTCCCACACCGAGGGGGCGCGTTCGTCCACGGCGCCCTCGATCTGATGGGCCGAGGTGGACACGCCCCAGAGGAAGCCGTCCGGGAACTGCGGGAGGGGGTTCGTCGCCATGGGCGATCATCTGTACCCGCGGTAACGGAAGTCAACGGGTCGGCGTGAACCCGCGATCGGCTGTGTTCAGGCCCCTCCTTCAAGCCCCTCCTTCAGGCCCCCTCCTTCAGGACCCGGGAGATCAGCTCGCGCTGGTCCTCCGTGAGCCCCGGGTCGGCGGCGTGGACGGTCCTGCCGTCCACGGTGATCTCGTAGTGGAAGCCGTCCGGGACGCCGGCCGGGGGCGTGTCCCGGCCGGCGTCGAGTGCCCGCTCGGCCAGGGCGTGCCACTCGGGGGCGTCGGGCCGTGCCGTGGTGTCCACCTCGGCACGGCGCTCGATGCCCGCGAACCCGCCCGTGCGCCGCACTTCGATACGCATGAGGTCCTGTCCAGTACGAGTCGGGCGCCCGGGGCCAGGCTCCGGGCCATGGGTTCAAAGTCGCGGTCCGGAGCCGAGGCCGGAGCCGGGGCCCGGAATCACAGGTCCGTTCGCGGTCCCCGGTTACGAGGACGGCACTCCGACCTGTTCCCAGGCCTTGGTCACGGCCTGGAGTTCCTCCCCCTCGTTGTACCGGCTCCGCGCCGCGCCGAGCGTGAGCCGCGCGAAGTCCGAGAAGAGGGCCCTCTCCGGCAGCTCCCCGCCGGTCAGCACGTCGTACCAGATCTGTCCGGCCCGCTCCCAGGCGTGGCCGCCGAGGGCCTGGGCGACGAGGTAGAAGGCGTGGTTGGGGATGCCGGAGTTGATGTGGACGCCGCCGTTGTCCCGGCCGGTGTGGACGTAGCCGTCCATCGTCCCGGGCTGCGGGTCCCTGCCGAGCACGTCGTCGTCGTACGCGGTGCCCGGCGCCTTCATGGAGCGCAGGGCGGTGCCGGTGACCCGCGGGGCGAGCAGCCCGGCGCCGATCAGCCAGTCGGCCTCGCCCGCGGTCTGTCCGAGTGTGTACTGCTTGATCAGCGTGCCGAAGACGTCCGACATGGACTCGTTCAGGGCACCCGACTGATCGAAGTACGCGAGGTTCGCCGTGTACTGGGTGACGCCGTGGGTCAACTCGTGGCCGATGACGTCGACCGGGAGGGTGAAGTCGAGGAAGATCTCGCCGTCGCCGTCGCCGAACACCATCTGCTCGCCGTTCCAGAAGGCGTTGTTGTAGTCCCTGTCGAAGTGCACGGTGGCGTCGAGCGGCAGGCCCTCACCGTTGATCGAGGTGCGCCCGTAGGCGTTCAGGTAGAGGTCGAAGGTCGCGCCGAGGCCGGCGTAGGCGCGGTTGACCGTGGCGTCCTTGCCCGGCTTGTCGCCCTCGCCGCGGACCTTCTTGCCCGGGAGGTCCTGGCGGTGGCGGGCGTCGTAGATCGTGCGGTGCGGCGCGTTGTCGGGGGCGCCCGCGGGCGGGGCGACGGCGGGCGCGCCGATGACGGTGGTCAGCCGGCGGTGGGTGCGCTCGTAGGCGTCGCGCTCCAGGGTCTGGCGCGCGGGACCGGAGAGCGCGGGGTCCTCGTGCCGGGCGAGCTGGTCGAGGACATGGGGCGGAACGATGGTGCAGTGGACGGGCTCGAAGCCCCCGTTGGTCGTCATGCCCGGCACCCTTGCACTGAGTGATCCGCATGTCACTACGTGCAACCATGATTGGTGAAATGCGGGGATAAGGAGCCGGGGATTCCGGCTGGAAGTGGTATGGCGCACTTTTTGTCTCTTTTGAGGCGCGCGATCCCGCATACTGATACAGCCCTCCGTACGGAGCGCGGCTCCGCTACGCTGCGGAGCATCATGCGTTTCGGGCTGCTTCTCCTTAGCTGCCGCGGCGAGGGCCTGTAGTCGAGGCCGACCCCCTCCCCGCGGAGTCTGGCGTTGCGCCGTCGGCCGTCCTTTCGGACATCCTGAGGAGCCTACGCATCATGGCGGACAGCCAGATCAGCCAGCACGCCCGCACCAACCGTCAGCGGCCCACGTCGATGCCGGTCCACAAGTACGGCCAGTACGACCAGGTCGACATCCCCGACCGCGACTGGCCGAACAACCGGATCACCGTCGCCCCCCGCTGGCTCTCCACGGATCTGCGCGACGGCAACCAGGCCCTGATCGACCCCATGTCGCCCGCGCGCAAGCGTGAGATGTTCGACCTGCTGGTCAAGATGGGCTACAAGGAGATCGAGGTCGGCTTCCCGGCGTCGGGCCAGACGGACTTCGACTTCGTCCGCTCGATCATCGAGGACGGGACCGCGATCCCGGACGACGTGACGATCTCCGTACTGACCCAGGCCCGCGAGGACCTGATCGAGCGGACCGTCGAGTCGCTGAAGGGCGCCAAGCGCGCCAACGTGCACCTGTACAACGCGACCGCCCCGGTTTTCCGCCGCGTCGTCTTCCGCGGCTCCAAGGACGACATCAAGCAGATCGCCGTCGACGGCACGCGTCTGGTCGTCGAGTACGCGGAGAAGCTGCTGGGCCCCGAGACCGAGTTCGGGTACCAGTACAGCCCGGAGATCTTCACCGACACCGAGCTGGACTTCGCCCTGGAGGTCTGCGAGGCGGTCATGGACGTCTGGCAGCCCGGCCCGGGCCGCGAGATCATCCTCAACCTGCCCGCCACGGTGGAGCGTTCGACCCCCTCCACGCACGCGGACCGCTTCGAGTGGATGGGCCGTCACCTGTCCCGCCGACAGTACGTGTGCCTGTCGATCCACCCGCACAACGACCGCGGCACCGCCGTCGCCGCCGCCGAACTGGCCCTGATGGCCGGCGCCGACCGCGTCGAGGGCTGCCTGTTCGGCCAGGGCGAGCGCACCGGCAACGTCGACCTGGTCACCCTGGGCATGAACCTGTTCTCGCAGGGCGTCGACCCGCAGATCGACTTCTCCGACATCGACGAGATCCGCCGTACGTGGGAGTACTGCAACCAGATGGAGGTCCACGCGCGCCACCCGTACGTGGGCGACCTGGTCTACACGTCCTTCTCCGGCTCCCACCAGGACGCCATCAAGAAGGGCTTCGACGCCATGGAGGCCGAGGCGGCCGCCAAGGGCGTCACCGTCGACGACATCGAGTGGGCCGTCCCGTACCTGCCCATCGACCCCAAGGACGTCGGCCGTTCCTACGAGGCCGTCATCCGGGTCAACTCGCAGTCGGGCAAGGGCGGTATCGCGTACGTCCTGAAGAACGACCACAAGCTGGACCTGCCGCGCCGGATGCAGATCGAGTTCTCGAAGATCATCCAGGCGAAGACCGACGCCGAGGGCGGCGAGGTCACGCCGAAGGACATCTGGGCGACCTTCCAGGACGAGTACCTGCCCAACCCCGGCAACGCGTGGGGCCGTATCCAGGTCAGGACCGGCCAGTCCACCACGGACAAGGACGGCGTGGACACCCTGACCGTCGAGGCGACGGTCGACGGCGCCGACACCGTCCTGAGCGGCACCGGCAACGGCCCGATCTCCGCCTTCTTCGACGCCCTGCAGTCCATCGGCATCGACGTCCGCCTGCTGGACTACCAGGAGCACACGATGAGCGAGGGAGCCTCCGCGCAGGCCGCCTCCTACATCGAGTGCGCGATCGGCGACAAGGTCCTGTGGGGAATCGGCATCGACGCGAACACGACACGCGCCTCGCTGAAGGCCGTCGTCTCCGCCGTCAACCGCGCCGCCCGCTGACCTCGTATCACCTGGCTCTTTCCGGCCCCGTCCGCCTTTCGAGGCGGGCGGGGCCCGGTCGTATACCGGCCAATCCATGTGCAGGTCACGAGCAGGTCTCGTCCCAGGTACTGACTACACCTCAACAATGTGGCTAACATCACGCCAGCACGGCGATGTTGCCGTGGCATTACGGAGGTGTGCGACGTGCTGCCAGGATGGGGACGAAACGGTCGTGCAGTTCAGGTTCCCCGCATCCTGGGCACCCGTACGGCGTGGAGCACCGTGGGCGACGGGGAGTTCTTCTGCCCCGGCTGCGGGGGCGACCGCAACTATCAGCGGCTCACGGGCCGGCGCCGCTTCACCCTTCTGGGTGTCCCCGTCCTCCCGCGCGGCGAGACGGGGCCCGTCGTCGAGTGCGCGGCCTGCGGCAGCCACTACGGCGCCGACGTCCTCGACCACCCCACCACCACCCGCTTCTCCGCGATGCTCCGCGACGCCGTCCACACCGTCGCCCTCGCGGTCCTCACGGCGGGCGGCGGCTGCGCCCGCGCGTCCCTGGAGACCGCCGCCGCGACCGTTCGCTCGGCCGGCTTCGACGACTGCACCGAGGACCAGCTCGGCGCCCTCGTCGACGCCCTCGCCGCCGACACGGGCCGCTTCTTCGGCGAGCCCTGTGGAGCGAGCCTGGCCATAGAGCTCCACGAGGCCCTGGACCCGCTGGCCCCGCACCTCGCCCCGGCCGGCCGTGAGGCCATCCTCCTCCAGGGCGCCCGCATCGCCCTCGCCGACGGCCCCTACACCCCCGCCGAACGGGACGCCCTCGCCACCGTGGGCGCGGCCCTGACGATCTGCTCGGACGACGTGACCCGCCTCCTGGCAACGGCCCGGACACCGTCGTAGCACCCCGGAAGCCCTCCGCCGCACTACTCCCCAGGGAGTAACGACGGCCCCGGCACACCCGGCGCAGTAGGGCCCGGCTCGGTCCCGCGAGCGACGAAAAGCGTCCGACGGGCCGGAAGTCTGGAACTCGGTAACCAGACAACCGGACCGAAGGGAGGCCCTGTCCATGGGGGCCGAAGAGACAAGTACGCGGTCGCGGCGACGGGCCGTGCCATGGGCGGTGCTCGCGCTGTGGATCGGGCTGCTGGCCGTCGTCGGCCCGTTCGCGGCGAAGCTGTCCGACGTGCAGCACGACCGTGCCGTCGACTATCTGCCGTCGAGCGCCGACTCCACCCGGGTCGCGAAGATCGAGGACCGACTGCCCGGCGGCGAGACCACCGAGCTGGTGCTCGTCTACCACCGCGACGGGGGGCTCCGTCCGGCCGACCGGGACACCGCTGCCCGCCAGGTCGCCGCGATCACCCGGGCGAACCCGCTCACCGGCACCCCTCGTGCCGTGCCGTCCGACGACGGCAGCACCCTGATGTACCCGGTCGCCAGCAACGCGCCCGGCACCGACGAGAAGAAGCGCGACGCGTTCGTGAACGACGTCCGTGACGTGGCCCGGCCGACGGACGGGATGAACGTCGTCGTCGGCGGTCCCGGCGCGCTGGCCACCGACGCCGGCGAGGTGTACGACTCGCTCGGCGGACCGCTGCTCTACACCACCGTCGCCGTGGTGGCGATCCTGCTGATCCTCATCTACCGCAGTCCGCTGCTGTGGCTCGTACCGCTCGCCGTCGCCGGCGTCGCCGACTATCTGTCGATGGGCGTCGCCTACGGACTCCACCAGGCGTTCGGCACCAGCGTCTCCGGCCAGAGCTCGGGCGTGATGACGATCCTCGTCTTCGGCGCCGGAACCGACTACGCCCTGCTGATCATCTCCCGCTACCGGGAGGAACTGCGGCGCGTGGAACGGCCCTACGACGCGATGAAGGAGGCCCTGCGCGGCTGCGGGCCCGCCGTGCTCGCCTCCTCCGGCACCGTCGCCGCCGGACTGCTGTGCCTGCTCGCCGCCGACCTCAACAGCAGCCGGGGCATGGGCCCGACGGGCACCGTCGGGGTGCTCTGCGCCCTCGTCGCCATGCTGACCCTGCTGCCCGCCGTACTCGTCCTGCTCGGGCGCCGGGTGTTCTGGCCGCTCGTCCCCGTCCACGGCTCCGAGCCCAAACAGCGGCGGAGCCTGTTCGCCGCGATGGGGTCCTCGGCCGGACGCCGGCCGCTCGTCGTCCTGGCGAGCGGAGCGGCCCTGCTCGGGGCGCTCGCCCTCGGCACCCTGAACCTGCCCGGACCGCTCAAGCAGCAGGACTCCTTCGCCCAACGGCCCGACTCGGTCACCGCCATGGAGACGCTCGCCCGCGCCTACCCCGGGCGGGGCACCCAGCCGATCACCGTGATCACCCCGACCGGACGGGCGGACACGACGCTGTCCGCCGCCCGCGGGCACACCGGGGTCGCGAGCGCCGAACGCGGACGCAGCGGCGGAGGCTGGACGGAGATCTCCGTCATCGCGCGCGGCGCCCCGCAGTCGGCGGCCGAGACCGCCACGATCAAGTCCCTGCGGGCGGACCTCCGCGGATCGTACGTCGGCGGCCCGAGCGCCGAGCAGATCGACCTCCAGGACACCAACGCCCGCGACCGGCTCGTCGTCGTCCCGATCGTGCTCGTCTCGGTGCTGCTGATCCTGATCCTGCTGCTGCGTTCGCTCGTGGCGCCGCTGCTGCTCGTCGCCGCCGTCATCGCGGTGTGGGGAGCGGCACTCGGCATCGGCGGCCTCGTCTTCGGCCCGCTGCTCGGGTTCGAGGGGACCGATCCCGGCCTCGGCCTGCTGTCCTTCGTGTTCCTGGTCGCCCTCGGCGTCGACTACGGAATCTTCATCATGCACCGGATGCGGGAGGAATCCCTGTCCGGCGCCGAACCGGCCGCCGCCGCGCTCACCGCGCTGCGTGCCACCGGGGGCGTGATCGCCTCGGCCGGCCTCGTCCTCGCGGCCACCTTCGCGGTACTCACGAACATGGGGCTCCTCCAGCTCATCGAGCTCGGCTTCGTCATCTCGGTCGGGGTGCTGCTCGACACCTTCCTCGTCCGCACGTACCTGGTGACCAGCGCGAGCGTGGCACTGGGACGCAAGGTGTGGTGGCCGGGCGCCCTCTCCCGCGAGCCGGACACCGAGCAGGCCGGCAGCCAGGAACCCGTCCCCGTCGGCTGACCCGCACACCGGACGACCGACATCGGGCGCCCCCGCCTCCCGCGGGGGCGCCCCCTCACGGAAGATGATGCGGTGGACGTCAAACGCATGCTGCACCTCACCGGCTTCGGACACCGGGGGAACGTCGACCCGGCGCGGGTCCTGCGCCAGGACGCGTTCCTCGCGGGCCTGCTGCTGATCCTCGACAGCGCCGTGACGCTCACCGTGCCCATGGACGGCCGGCGACCGGACGCGCTCGGCTGGACCCTGCTGATCGCCGCGCACGTCGCGGTGGTCTGGCGGCGGCGCGCCCCGCTCGCCGCGTTCCTCGCGCTCGTCGCCTGCGTAGGGCCGTACCACGCGCTCGACTTCGACCACGAAGCGCCGCTGCTCGTCTCGATGACCGCGCTGTTCACCGTCGCCGTCACGGGGCGCCCGCTGCGTTCCCTGGTCATCGGCGCCGGTGTCATCGGCATCATGCTCGCGGTCAAGTTCGGGCAGGGCGCCTCCGAGGGTGCCGAGGCGCTGCGCATCACCGGCTGGATCGTCGCGTTCATCGTGCTCGGCGTGTACGTCCGGGTGCACGGGCAGTACCTCGCCTCGGTCGTCGAACGTGCCGAGCGCGCCGAGCGCACCCGTGAGGAGGAGGCCCGCCGCAGGGTCGCCGAGGAGCGGCTGCGCATCGCCCGGGACCTGCACGACCTGCTCGCCCACAGCATCACCCTGATCGGGGTGCAGACCTCCGTCGCCGCGCACGTCCTGGCCGCCGACCCCGACCGCCTGGACCGTACGGCCGTCGCCAGGGCACTCGACGACATCGCCGGGACCTGCCGGACCGCGCGCGGCGAACTGCGCACCACGCTGGAGGTGCTGCGCGACTCCGAGCACGGCGGCGGCGACGGCCGGGGACCGCTGCCCGGCCTCGACGCGGTGGCCGATCTGGTGGCGGCGGCACGTTCGGCGGGCACGAACGTGGACGCGTCGTCCGCGGTGGGCGCCGACGGGGTTCCCACCGCCGTGGGCGCCGCGGCCTATCGCATCGTCCAGGAGGCGTTGACCAACGCCGTACGGCACGCGGGTCCCGGGGCGAGCGTCCGCGTGGACCTGGACACGGACGGCTGGGCGCTGCGCGTGCGGGTCACGGACGACGGCATGGGCGACACGGGCGGCCCGCCCGGCTTCGGCCTGGTGGGGATGCGGGAGCGGGCCCGCAGTGTGGGCGGCACCGTGGAGACCGGGACGCGGGAGGAAGGCGGATTCGCGGTGGTGGCGGTACTGCCCCTGCGCACGACGGTGCCCGATCAGCGGCCGGAGCGGCACCGGACACCGGCGGACAGCGCGGACCCGTTCGGAGCGCCGGCCGCCTCCGGTCCCGTACGGGATCCCGGATCCGTCGGTGACAGCGGTCCCGCGGTCGTGGCCGGGCCGGGCGAGGGCGGGGTCCGATGACCATCCGTGTGGTCCTCGCCGACGACCAGAACCTCGTGCGGGCCGCGTTCGCCATGCTCGTGGAGACCGCGCGGGACATGGAGGTGGTCGGGCAGGCGGCCACCGGGCGGGAGGCCGTGGAACTGGCCCGCACCGGGCGCGCCGACCTCGTCGTGATGGACATCCGCATGCCCGACCTGGACGGCATCGAGGCGACCCGGCTCATCGCGGCCGACGAGGACCTCACCGGGGTCAGGGTGCTCGTGCTCACCACGTACGACACCGACGAGCACATCGTGGAGGCGCTGCGCGCGGGCGCCTCCGGCTTCCTGGTCAAGGACACCCGGCCCGCCGAACTCCTCGACGCGATCCGCACGGTGGCCGCCGGGGACGCGCTGCTCTCGCCGGGCCCGACCGCCCGCCTGGTCGCCCGCTTCCTGCGCGCCCCCTCCGCTCCCGCGCTCGCGGTGGGCGGTCCCGAGGGGCTCTCCGAGCGTGAGCGCGAGGTGCTCGCCCTGGTCGCGCGCGGCCTCAACAACACCGAGATCGCGGCGGCGTTGGGGCTCAGCCCGCTCACCGCGAAGACCCATGTCAGCCGCATCATGGGCAAGCTCGGCGCCCGCGACCGGACCCAGCTCGTCATCGTGGCGTACGAGTCGGGCCTGGTGACCCCGGGAGACACGGGCCGCGCCTGATCCGGCGGCGGCCGCCCACGGCGCGGTGCGAAGAGCTGACGGCACCTCAGCATGCCGTGGGAACACGGGTATTGCCGCGGCTCCCGGGGCACATTAGGTTCACCGGGACATCCCACGTCCCATGTTCCATGTTCCATGTCCGATGAAGTCGACGCGGTCGATCCAGTCGATGCGGTCGACGTAGTCCAGGGAGTGTCATGGCCAGCATGAGCCGCATGGTCGCGTTCGCCGCCACCGGACTCCTCACCACCCTCACCGCCCTCGCCGCCACCGGCCCCGCCGCCTCGGCCGCGCCCCGGGGCGGCGGGGGCTGCGCCACCTCCGTCCCGTACACCGCGGGCCAGGACGGCTACGACACCTACCGCATCCCGGCGACCGTCACGACCGGGGCCGGCACACTGCTCGCCTTCGCGGAGGGGCGGCACAGCGGCGCGGGCGACACCGGGAACATCGATGTCGTCCTCAGGCGCTCCCACGACGGCGGCTGCACCTGGGGCCCGACCCGGGTCGTCGCGTCCGGGGGCGGCGACACCCGCGGCAACCCGGCGCCGGTGGTGGACCCCCGGACCGGCCGGATCGTCCTGCTCACGTCCTACAACAGCGGTGCGGTGACCGAGGCGCAGATCATGCGCGGCGAGGTCACGGCGGAGCAGAGCCGACGCGTCTTCGTCCAGACCAGCCGGGACGACGGGCGGCACTTCACCGCCCCGCGGGACATCACGGACCAGGCGAAGCTGCCGGACTGGCGCTGGTACGCCACCGGGCCCGGCCACGCGATCGCCCTGCGCCACGGACCCCACGCGGGGCGCCTGGTCGTGCCCGCCAACCACTCCGCCGCCCCGCCCGCCGGGTCCGCCGACACCGGCCAGGAGTCCAAGTACTACGGGGCGCACGCGCTCTACAGCGACGACGGCGGGCTCACCTGGCGGCTCGGCTTCGTCGACGACTCCTACGACGGGCTCGACAACGCCAACGAGAGCTCGGTGGCCGAACTCCCCGACGGGCGGCTCTACTTCACCTCGCGCGACCAGAACGGCACGAGTACCGGCAACCGCCTCGACTCCTACTCGAGCGACGGCGCCGAAACCCTGGACCGCCCCTTCGCCGTCCAGCCCGCCCTGAACGACGTCCCCGTCGTCCAGGGCAGCGTCCTCCAGCTCACCGGCCGCTTCGCCCCGCTCCTCTTCTCCGGCCCCTCCGTCCCCACCGTCCGCCAGTCCATGGCCGTCTGGCGCAGCACGACCGGCGGCGTGACCTTCGAGAAGGCGACCACCCTGTCCACGCGGCGGGCCGCCTACTCGGACCTCGTCCAGCTCGGCGCCCTCCGGGTCGGCATCCTCTACGAGACCGGCGACGCGGGCCCGTACGAGACCATCGAGTTCCGGCGGCTGCCGCTCAGCGGGCTGCTCGGGTAGCGCGGTGCCCGGCGGGCCGCGGGACAGCCCGCGGGACGGCCCGGGGACGGCGCTCAGAGCAGGCCCGCCGACGCCAGGTACTTCCCGACCCGCTCCACCTCGCCCTGCGACAGCGGCACCTGGGGTTCCGCCGTCGCGGGGCAGGCGATGACACCCCGCAGGGACAGCGCGGCCTTGAAGGCGCCGAGGGCCGAGGAGCTGCCGCCCATCCGGGCCGGGTCGCCGACGCCCACCATGGCGAACAGCTCGCACAGCCGCTCCTGCTCCGCCCGTGCCCGCTCCCGGTCGCCCGCCGCGCACAGCTCGTACAGCCGTACGTAGCCCGCCGGGTCCACATTGGCCAGGCCGGGGACCACGCCGTCCGCGCCCAGGGCCAGCGCCGAGTCGACGACCACCTCGGAGCCGGTGAGCGCGGTGAAGCCGTCGACACCGGGGTGCGTACGAGCGCCGGTGACGACCGTGCGGAAGGCGCCGAGGTCGCCGCTGGAGTCCTTGAGACCGGCCAGGACACCGTCGGCGGCGAGTCCGAGGACCAGCTCGGGGCTCAGCTTGGTGTGGACGGAGGCCGGCAGGTCGTACGCGAACACGGGGAGCGACGCGCGGGCGGCGACGAGGCGGAAGTGGCGGTCGACCTCCGCGGGGTGGGTGCGGGTGTAGAAGGGGGCCGTGACGACGATCGCGTCCGCGCCGGCGGTACGGGCGGTGCGCGCGTGGTCCAGGACGCGGGGCGTCGTCATGTCGATCGCACCGGCCAGGACGGGGAGCTGACCGGCGACGTGCCCCGCCGCCGTCTCCACCACCAGCCTGCGCTGCGCGTCCGTCAGATAGGCCACCTCGGACGTCGAGCCGAGGACGAACAGGCCGTGCACCCCGCCGTCCACCAGATGGTCGATCAGCCGGGTGAGCGACGGGACGTCCACCTCGCGGTCCGGTGTCAGGGGCGTGCAGACGGGCGGTACGACACCGGTCAGCGGGGCGGGGAAGGTCATCAAGGCTCCCTGATGTGCTGCTGGAACGGAACGTCGGCCGGGGCGGCGGCCTCCGCGGCGCCCTCGGCCTGCGCGACCAGGGCGCGCGTCGACCGGCCCTCCTCGACAGGATGGTGACACCGGAAGCGGTGACCCGGGGCCGACGCGGCCGTGAACTCCGGCATCCGGGTCGCGCACTCCTGGTCCGCCTTCCAGCAGCGGGTACGGAAGGGGCAGCCGCTCGGCGGGCGCGTCGCCGAGGGTACGGGCCCGCTCAGCGGGATCGGCTCGATCGGATCCAGCAGCCCCGGGGTCGCCGAGAACAGCGCCCGGGTGTACGGGTGGCGGGAGCGGTCGGTGACCTCGTCGGCCGGGGACTCCTCCACGATCCGGCCGAGGTACATCGTGATCACCCGGTCGCTCATCCGGCGGACCGTCTGGATGTCGTGGGACACGAACACCAAGGCGAGGCCGAGGCGTTCCCTCAGGTCGAGGAGGAGATTGAGGATCTGCGCGCGCACCGACACGTCCAGCGCGCTCGTCGGCTCGTCGGCCACCACCAGGCCGGGGTCCAGGGCCAGGGCGCGGGCGATCGCCACCCGCTGGCGCTGACCGCCGGAGAGCTGGCCGGGCAGGGCGTCCGCGAGCGCCCGGGGCAGGCCGACCAGGGACATCAGCTCCTTGACCCGGTCGGCCCGTTCGGCCGCCGTGCCGCGCCGGTGCACATCCAGCGGGTCGCGCAGGATCCGGCTCACGGGCAGCCGGCGGTTCAGGGCCGTCGAGGGGTCCTGGAAGATCATGCCCGTGCTCGCGCCGACGGCCGTGCGCCGCTCGTCCGGCTTCAGGGACCACAGGTCGCGGCCGTGGAAGGTCACCGTGCCGGAGGTCGGCCGCTGCACCCCCACCAGCACCTTCGCGAGCGTCGACTTGCCGCAGCCCGACTCGCCGACGACGCCGACCGTCTCGCCGGGCGCGACGGTGAGATCGGCGCCCGTCAGCGCGTACACCCGGTCCCGGGTGAACACACCGCCGCTGCGCGCCTTGTGGACGACATGCGCGTCGGTGAGCCGGACGAGCGCGTCCGTCCGGCGGCCCTCGGCCTCCCGCACCGGCGCGGTCATGCGACGGCCCCGGTCCCCGTCGGCGGCATCCTCACGTCGGGCGTCCTCACGTCACGGCCTCGCTCTCCGCGGTCACCAGGTCGACGGCCGGGTGGTGGCAGGCCGCCGTGTGCGTGCGCGTGCCGGCGAGGTCCGGCGCCGTCGTCCGGCACACCTCGTCCGCCATCGGGCACCGGTCGGCGAACCGGCAGCCGGCCGGGAAGTCGGCGGGGGAGGGGACGACCCCCTTGATCTGCGTCATCCGCTCCGCCGCCGACTCCAGGGACAGGACGCTGCCCAGCAGTCCGCGCGTGTAGTGGTGGGCCGGGGACTCCACCAGGTCCGCCGTCACCCCCGTCTCCACGATCTGGCCGCCGTATATCACGACCACCCGGTCGGTGACCGCCGAGATCAGCGCGAGGTCGTGCGAGACGAGGACCAGGGCGAAGTCCAGTTCCGCCCGCAGTCGCAGCAGGAGCTCCATGACCTGCGCCTGGACCGTCACGTCCAGGGCGGTCGTCGGTTCGTCCGCGACGATCAGCGCGGGCTCGCGGGACAGCGCCATCGCGATCAGGACGCGCTGGCGCTGGCCCCCGGAGAGTTCGTGGGGGTAACTGCGCAGGGTCCGCTCGGGATCGAGGCCGACCAGGGCGAGCAGTTCGGCCGCCGTGCGCCTGCCGCCGCGCCGTATCACCTGCTTGAGCTGTGCCCTGACCGTCATCGCCGGGTTCAGGGACGACAGCGCGTCCTGGTAGACCATCGCCATCTCGTGGCCCAGCAGCCGGCGCCGTACCCGCATCGGCTCACCGACCAGCTGCCGCTGCCGGAACCGCACCTGGCCGCGCACCCGGGCGCCCTTGGGTTCCAGGCCCATCACCGTCAGGGCCGTCAGCGACTTCCCGCAGCCCGACTCGCCCACCAGGCCCAGGACTTCACCGGGGTACACCTCGAAGCTGATGCCGTCGACGATGTCCACACCGCCGTGGCGTTCGGCGAAGCCGATGGCCAGCCGCTCGACGGCGAGAACGGGCTGTCCGTCCGTGACCGGCGGGCGGGCCCGCGCGCGCAGCCGGGCCGCGGCCCGTGCCAGACCCGGCAGTTCGACGACCGTGCCGCTGCCCGGCTCCGGGGCCTCCAGCCGGTCCTCGGCGGGAGGTACGGACACCTCGCGGGCGGCCGGCGCGGCCCACGCGTCGGAGACGCCCTCGGAGAGGATGTTCAGCGACAGCACGGTGACCAGCATCAGCAGGCCGGGGAAGACGGTGGCCCACCAGCCGCCGGTCAGCACCATGTTCTTGCCGTCGGCGATGACACTGCCCCAGGACGGGTCCGGGGGCCGCACGCCCGCGCCGATGAACGACAGCGAGGCCTCGAACACGATGGCCTCGGCGACCTGCACGGTGCAGAACACCAGGACCGGGGCCGCGCAGTTGACGGCCACGTGCCGCAGCACGATGTGCGGGGTGCGGGCGCCGATCACCTGCTCGGCGGTGACGTAGTCCTCGCCGTACTGGTCGAGGACGTTCGCCCGCACGACCCGGGCGACGGGCGGGGTGAACAGGAACGCGATCGCGCAGATCAGTACGGTGATGCCGCCGCCGAACACGGCGACGAGAACGGCGGCGAGCGCGATGCCGGGGAACGCCATCACCACGTCCAGAGCGCGCATCAGCGTCTCGTCGACCGCCTTGCGCGAGGTCGCGGCGAGGGCGCCGAGCAGTGCTCCCACGACCAGGGCCAGGGCGGTGGCGCCGAGACCGATGGCCAGGGACCAGCGCGCCCCGTACATCAGCCGGCTCAGGATGTCCCGGCCGAGGCTGTCCTGCCCCATCCAGTGGTCCGCCGAGGGATGCCCGGTGCCGTCCGTCTGCGGCTGCTGGTCGAGCGGGTCGTGCGGGGTGAGCAGCGGGGCGAACACCGCCACCACGAGCACCACGGCCAGGAAACAGACCGCGATCCTCGACAGCGGCGGCAGCCTGCGCCAGCCGCGCAGCCGGACGCCGGGCCGGGCGAGGGCCCCCGCGAGATCCTTCCGCGTGAACATCAGGTCGCCTCCCTCAGCCGTGGGTTGACCAGCAGATACAGGATGTCGATGACGAGGTTCACGACCACGAACCCGATGGCCGTGGTCAGCACGACGCCCTGCACGACGGCCGGGTCCCCGTTCTGCACGGCGTCGATCATCAGCTTGCCCATGCCGGGCAGCGAGAAGATCGTCTCGATGACGACCGCCCCGCCCAGCAGATAGCCCACCCGCAGGCCCAGCACGGTGAGCGGGTTCATCAGGGCGTTGCGCAGGACGTTGCGGCCGACGACCACCCGGGGCGGCAGCCCGCTGCCGATCGCGGTGCGCACGTAGTCCTTGTCGAGCTCCTCGACCACGGACGTCCTCACGATCCGGGTGAGCTGGGCCGCGACCGGCAGGGAGAGCGCGAGAGCGGGCAGTGCCATGGTCTTCAGCCAGCCGGTCAGCGAGTCGGCCGGGTTGATGTAGCCGCCGGTCGGGAACCAGCCCTGGTCGACGGCGAGGTACTGGATCATCAGCAGGGCCAGCCAGAAGCCCGGTGCGGCGACCCCGGTCAGGGACACCACCCGGATGATCTGGTCGGGCAGCCGGTCGCGGTGGATCGCGGCCGTGACCCCGCCGAGCAGCGCCAGCACCACCGCGATGCCGAGCCCCAGGAAGGTGAGCTGGAGCGTGAGCGGCAGCGCGGTGGTGACCTGTTCGACGACCGGCGCCCGGGTGAGCGCGCTGGTGCCCATGTCGCCGTGCAGCAGGTCCGCCACGAAGTCGAAGTAGCGCACGGGCAGGGGGTCGAGCAGTCCGTTGCGTTCCCTGAAGTCGTGGAGCTGCTGCGGGGTGGGGTTGGCGCCCTGGAAGAACGCGGACGCCGGGTCGACGTCCGAGAACCGCATCACCAGGAAGACGAACAGGACGATCCCGAGCATCAGCGGCACGAGCAGCGCGACGCGGCGCAGCAGGATCCTGACGATGGCGACCACGTACGGACTCTCCTGTCGCCTAGACCCACTTGGCTTGCAGCAGGTTGATGCCCGGATAGGGCTGCGGCCTTATCCCCGCGAGCCGGCGCGGATTCCACGCCGTCATCAGTTCGTTGTGCACGACCGGGTAGAGCACGGCCTGTTCGGCGACGACGTCGATGTAGTCCTGGATCATCGCCTTCTTCTTGTCGGCGTCCGGTTCCTGGGTCGCCCGGTCCATGTCCTTGAAGAGCTGCCTCGCGACCGGGTCGCCGGCCCAGCGGGCGTAGCCCATCCAGAGGTTCTGGGGGCCGTAGTTGTAGTGCATGATCAGGTCGGCGTCGAGGCCGAACTGGTTGGGGTTCGAGGCGGCGGCGACGACCTGGTAGTCCTGCTTCTGGTCCATCTTGGTGAACACGGCCGTGGTCTCCTGCGGGGCCAGCGTCGTCCGCACGCCGATCGCGTCCCAGGACGCCTTGACGGTCGGCAGGCAGTCGACGATCCAGCTCACGTTCACCGACAGGATCTCGATCTCCAGCCCCTTGACCCCGGCCTCCTTCAGGAGTTTCTTCGCCTTCTCCGGGTCGTAGGCGTAGACGGTCTTCGCGGGCCGGTAGGAGGGGTTGGCCTCGTTGAGGAAGGAACTCGACGGCTTCCCGTGGCCCTTGAGCGCGACCTGGACCATCTTGCCGGTGTCGATGGCGTAGCGCAGCGCCTGCCGGACGCGCACGTCGTCGAACGGCTTGTGCCGGGTGTTGAACATCAGGAAAAGGTTGTTCATGCCGGCGCCGCCCTGGACGGTCATGCCGCCCTCGCGGAGCCGCGCGATGTTGGCGTACGGGACGTTGTCGGCGATCTGGGCCCCGGCGCTCGCCCCGGAGATCTTCGCGACGCGGGGCGCGGCGTCCACTATGGTCAGCCAGTTCATCTTCTTGAACGCGGGCCTGCGCGGCCCGTTGTAGGCGGCGAACGCCTCGAACGTCGTGTTGGACTTCGGGTGGTGCGCGGTCTGCCGGTACGGTCCCGAACCGATCGCCTTGCCCTTGATCGCGTCGTCCCAGGCGCCCGGCCGCGAGAAGACGTGCTTGGGCATGATCTTCGCCAGGGTGAGCCGGGAGACCCCTTCCGGGAAGGGGAACTTGAGGACCAGCTCGACGTTCCGCGCGTCGATCTTGCGGACCTCCTTCAGCCAGCTCGCGAAGAAGCCCTTGGCGAGGGTCTGGGTCTTCGGATCGAGGATCCGGTCGAAGACGAAGACCACGTCGTCGGCGGTGACGGGCTTCCCGTCGTGGAACGTGGCACCGGCGCGCAGCGTGAACTTCCAGGACGTGCCGGTGAGGTCGGCGGGCACCTGGGTGGCGAGCGCGGCGTAGGGCTCGCGGGAGATCGGGTCGGTGTCGAGCAGGCCTTCGTAGATGTGGTTGTTGGCGGCCATGCAGAAGGCGGACGCGGTCTGCGTCGGATCCCAGCTTCCGTCGTTCCCGTAGCCGATCACGGCCGTCAGGGTGGCGTTCTGTCCGCCGCCCGAGCCGCCGGTGTCGTTCGTGGACTCCGGCCCCGACGAGCAGGCGGACAGGGACGAGGAGAGGGCGGCGGCCGCGCCCAGGGCCCCGGTGTACTTCAGGAACGACCGGCGGTGCGGCGCCGGAGTGCGGTTCACGTCGCGCACGGTTCCTCCAGCAAGGAGTGGTCCAGTTGAGCGGTCCGGTGAGGCGGTGGAGCGGTCGGTGCGGCCGGCCCGGGAAGCAGGAGATACGACGTCCTACGTCATAGGGGGCAGCGCGACCATAGGAGGGGGCGCGGAGAGGGTCAAGGGCCCGCACACGAATGGCGTATCTTCCACAGGTGCGACCAATGGCGGTATGAAACAGGGGCAGTTGGCCGAACTTGGCGTTTAATCAGCCCGGAGGTGGGACGTCCGATGTCCAGCGAGCGTACGATGCGGCGCATGCCTGAGGAGACCGGGAACCGGCGCCGGCCCGAGCGCCGGGTGAGCAGCCAGATCCAGCGCGAGGTCATGCAGTTGATCCTCGACCAGGGGCTTCGGGCCGGTGCGCCGCTGCCCACCGAGACCGAGCTGATGAACGATCTCGGCGTGAGCCGCAATTCGGTCCGTGAGGCGCTCAAGGCCCTTCAGGCGCTCGACATAGTCGAGATCCGGCACGGCTACGGCACCTATGTGGGTGAGGCGTCCATGACGCCGTTCGTCGACGGACTGACCTTCCGCACACTCGCCCGTCCGGACGATCCGACCGCGGCGCTGGCCGAGATCCTCCAGGTCCGCGAGGTACTGGAGGAGGGGCTGATAAGCCGGGTGGCCGAGGTGCTGACCGAGGAGGAACTGGACCGGCTCGAAGCCGTCGTCACGGAGATGGAGACGGCGGGCGACGACGGCCGCTCCTTCCCCGAACTCGACAGCCGGTTCCATGAGTTGCTGTACGCCTCGCTCGGCAACCCGCTCGTCCCCCAGCTGCTCGGCGCGTTCTGGACCGTGTTCCGGCGGGTCGCCGTGGTGCGCGGCTGGACCGACGACATCACCCCGGAGGTGACGGCCCGCCGCCACCGCGACATCCTCACGGCCCTGCGGGTACGGGACGTCGAGGGCGCCCAGCGCGCGATGGCCGACCACTTCCGGGGCATCGAGGCGCGCGCCGCCCAGGGCTCCCGCGGCGTGAGCTGAACGAAGACCCCGTCGGCCTCCCGCCCGCTCCCGGGCCCCGGCCCCGCGCACCGTCCTACGCTGGCCCTGTGACCGAACCCGAATCCGAGACCGCACCCGAACCAGGCGCGCGGTCAGGCACCGGCTCCGACGGCGCCACCTGGGACCCGGACGGCGCCGGGGTGCTGTCGCTGCCCTCCGGACGGCTGATCCGGGGCAGGGGGCTGCGCCGGCCGCTTCCGGCCGACGGAGGTCCCGAGCCGGCGTACGCCGTGTATCTGCTCGGCAAGGAGCCGCCCCCGGTCCCCTGGGAGGCCCACTGGGTGCGCTGGCCGGACTTCCGGCTGCCCGCCGACCGGGCGGAGGCCCACGAGGTGCTCACGGAGGCCTGGCGGCGGTCCGCCGGTGAACGCGTCGAGATCGCCTGCTTCGGCGGCCGGGGCCGCACCGGCACGGCCCTGGCCTGCGTCGCGGTCCTCGACGGCGTACCGCCCCGCGAGGCGGTGGCGTACGTACGCGAGCACTACGACCGGCACGCGGTCGAGACCCCGTGGCAGCGCGCGTACGTAGGCCGCTTCGGCGCGCCGGGCTGATTCGAACGACAGCCCTTAGGGGCGCGTCGCCCGGAAACGGAGGATGCTTCCCTTCGGGTGCGGGTCCGTGAGCACCTGTCTCACGTGTCCCGTGTCAACCCCGGTCGTACATCCGCAGATTGATGTTCCCGTCCGGCCCGCTGCATACGATCGACGCATGCATGTCACGCAACCGCTTCCCCTGCTCAAGCGTGTGCCGCCCGGGGCCTGGGTCGCCGTGGCCTGGTGCGCCAGCACCGTGTTCACCTTCCTCGCGCGGATCCGGCTGCCCGGCGCGACGGCGGCCGACGAGCTGCCCGCTGCCCAGTTCTACCGCTGGGACGGGCTGCTGTTCCTCACGGTGGCATGCGTCCTGGCGCTGGCCGGCAGCCACCGGCTCACGCGCCGGCCGCTGACCGCCCTGACCCTGCTGCTCATGGCGGCGGCCCTGCTCACCAGCAATCTGGGGGTGGGAGCCGTCCGGCTCGCCCAGTACCTGGCCGTCGACGTCGCCCTCTATTTCATCGCGGCCGCCCGGCCCCGCCGTACCGCGGTGACCGCGCTCGCCATGGCGCTCGCCGTTCCGGTCGGCTGGCTGGTGGTGCGGATGTTGATGGGATGGAACGTGGAGACGCTCGTGGCGCTGACCGTGGCGCTGACCGCCGTCGTCTCCTGGCTGCTCGGTGACGCCACCCACCGCACCCGCGTCCACGCCGAACAGCTGCGGACCCGGGCGGCGGGCCAGGCCGTCACCGACGAACGCCTGCGCATCGCCCGCGAGATGCACGACATGGTCGCCCACAGCATCGGCATCATCGCCCTCCAGGCGGGCGCGGCGGCCCGGGTCGCGCACACCCAGCCGGACGCCGCCCGCGAGGCGATGACGGCGGTCGAGACGGCCGGCCGCGAGACCCTCGCCGGGCTGCGCCGCATGCTCGTCGCGCTGCGCGAGGCGGACCACGGGGGCCAGGAGGCCCGGACGGGCGGGGGCGAGCGGCACCGCCCCTCGGGAGACCCGGACCCGGGCGGCCCGGATGACGGCGGTGACGCGGACCCGCGGGACCGGTCCCGGGAACACGGCTCCGCAGAGACGGCCCTTCCCGCCGTGTCCGGCGAGGGCGGGACCGGCACCGCGCGGGCCGTGCCGCCGGGCCCCGCCGAGGGGTTGGCCGACCTCGACCGGCTGGCCGCCGCGGCGACCGCGGCCGGGGTCCGCGTGGACATCCACTGGACCGGCGAGCGGCGCAGGCTCCCGTCGGACATCGACCTGTCCGCGTTCCGGATCGTGCAGGAGTCCGTCACCAACGTCCTGCGGCACGCGGCGACGACCGTCTGCCGGGTGACCGTCGACCACCGCGACACGGAGGTCTCGGTCGAGATCACCGACGACGGCCGAGGCAGGGGCAGCACCACGGATACGGGATTCGGTCTCATCGGCATGCGCGAGCGGGCCGCCCTGCTGCACGGCGAGTTCACCGCGGGCCCGCGCCCCGAGGGCGGGTTCCGGGTGAGCGCCCGCCTCCCGCTCCCGGCCACGGGTGGGGCGGGCGCCCGATGACGGTGCGCGTGGTCCTCGCCGACGACCAACAGCTCATCCGCACGGCCCTGCGCATGGTCATCGCCGACATCGAGGACATCGAGGTGGTGGGCGAGGCGGAGAACGGCGAGGAGGCGGTGGCGCTCGCCGGAGAACTGCGCCCCGACGTCGTCGTCATGGATATCCGCATGCCCGGCATGAACGGCATCGAGGCGACCCGCCGGATCACGGCGGACACCTCCGCGCCGACGAGCCCGACGAGGATCGTCGTCCTCACCACCTTCGACGACGACGATTACGTGTACGGGGCGCTGCGCGCCGGCGCGTCCGGGTTCCTGGTCAAGGACACGGGCCTGGACGACATCATCACGGCGGTGCGCGTGGTGGCGGCCGGAGACGCCCTCATCGCCCCGGGCATCACCCGTCGGCTCATCCAGGACTTCACCGCCGCCCGCCCGGAACTCGCCCGTGGACGATCCGAGCTGAAGGGCGTCACCGACCGCGAGCGCGAGGTCCTGACACTGGTCGGCAGCGGGCTGTCCAACACCGAGATAGCCGAGCGGCTCTTCATCAGTGTGGCCACGGTGAAGACGTACCTGACCCGCCTGCTCTCGAAACTGAACGCACGGGACCGCGTCCACCTGGTGATCATCGCGTACGAGGCGGGACTGGTGTCGGTGAACCGGGCCGCGCGTACTCGTGACGCTGCCCGGTGACGCGGAGGTTCAGCCCGCGAAGTCGGCGACGAACGCGGCCCAGGCGTCGGTGCCGATCAGCAGTACGGGGCCGTCCGGCAGCTTGCTGTCCCGGACGGGGACGACACCGGGGGCTCCGGCGGCGACTTCGAGGCAACTGCCGCCGTTGTCGTCGCTGTAGGTACTTTTGTGCCACCGAGCAAGGCTCAGGTCGTACTCGCGCATCGTCTGTGGTCCTCCGTCGCCGATTCGATCAGAGACAGGGACGCGTCCGGCGGCAGCGCGGCGGCCCTGAGCAGATCGTATGCCTCCCGCACCCGCTGAACCAGGGCCGGTTCATCGAGCAGGTTGCCGGAATACACGGCTTCTGTATAGGCGGTCGGCGGGGCGTCGGGGAACTCCATGAGCTGGACCATCCGACCTATGAGCGGATACGCCCCCACCGCGTACGGAAGCACCTGCACGAGCACACGCCGCCGCCGTACGAGGCCGATGACGTGGTCCAGTTGCTCTGCCATCGTCACCGGTCCGCCGACCGGGACCCGCAGCACCTGTTCATGCAGGATCACCCAGTAGACGGGCCCGCTCGCGTCGTCCAGGATGTGCGCCCGTTCGCGACGAGCGCTCACCTTCTCCTCGATGTACTCGTCCGGGGCGAACGGGTTGCCCGCGAGCATGACCGCCCGCGCATACCCCGCCGTCTGCAACAGACCCGGCACCAGCGCGGGCGCGAACTCCGCGATCCTCGTGGCCGTCCGCTCCAGTTCGACCACGGCCGCGAAATACCCCGCGTACCGCTTGTCGTCGATGAGCTTGTGCCACATGCGCTCGAAGAAGCCGTCGCTGCGCAGCAGCGTGTCGATGCGCTGAGCCACGTCCAACTGAGGCTTGCGGATGGCCTGTTCGAACTGGCCGATATAGCCGCCGGAGACGAAGACCCGAGCCCCCAGTTCCGCTTGGGTGAAACCCGCACCCTCCCTGCGTCGTTTCAGTTCTGAACCGAAAAACTCCCAGGCGGCCTGCCGCGAACCGTTGGCCATGGGCCAACCCCCTTGCACTGCACCGTGCTTGTAGCGAGCGGGACCCTGCCGATTTTAGATGCGGAGCGTCACGATGAGGATGCGAAGCGTGAAATCGACAAGGGCCGGTGGAACAGGTGAAGGAAGAGCACGCACGAGGACAAGCGCCAACGCACGGACGAACGCACGGACGGACGCACGTACACACGCCGCCTGACGGCCGGCGGGACTCGGCGCACCGCGTCGAAGAGGCGGAGGAAACTGTGCAGGACTTACGGACGGCGCTCGCGCGGGCCGGAATCATCTTGCCGTCCCTGCGGGTCGACCCGGCGAGCGTGGCGCGCGACACACCCTGTCCGCTGATCGTCCTGGGCGGCTGCTCCGTCGAGGTCGCGGCCCGGCTCGCGGCGGCCCTGCGATGAAGGCGGTACGGCCGCCGACCGGCTCCTGCGCCGTCGACACGCGTACCGGGAGGATCGGCGTGGTCATGGGGTACGAAGGGCCGTACGTGCAGCTCAGGCCGCTCGGCGGCGGCAGGGAGTGGGACTGCGTGCCGGAGGCGGTCCGGCAGGCGACCGCGGCGGAACGGATCAGCGCGGCGACCGCGTACGTCAACGCCCGCAGCCGTGGCGAGGTGCTGTGAACCGGCCGGGGCGCCGTGAGGCGCGGGGGTGTCCCCGGGGTGCTCCCGGGGCGCGGTGAGGTGTCCCGGGCGGCGCTCGGGACAAGGCCCCGGACGCGAAGCGACCCGTCCGGGCCGGGACGCGTGCGCCGTAGGCGAGAATGGGCCGTATGAGTCTGTTCCGCGACGACGGCATCGTGCTGCGCACCCAGAAGCTGGGTGAGGCGGACCGGATCATCACGCTGCTCACGCGCGGTCACGGCCGCGTACGGGCGGTGGCGCGCGGGGTCCGGCGGACCAAGTCGAAGTTCGGGGCGCGCCTCGAACCCTTCTCCCACGTGGACGTGCAGTTCTTCGCGCGGGGCAGTGAACTCATCGGCCGCGGACTGCCCCTGTGCACACAGAGCGAGACGATCGCTCCGTACGGTGGCGGGATCGTCACCGACTACCCGCGTTACACCGCGGGGACCGCGATGCTGGAGACCGCCGAGCGGTTCACCGACCACGAGGGGGAGCCCGCGGTGCAGCAGTATCTGCTGCTGGTCGGCGGGCTGCGCACGCTCGCCCGGGGCGAGCACGAGCCGCATCTCGTCCTCGACGCCTTCCTGCTGCGCTCCCTCGCGGTCAACGGCTACGCGCCCAGCTTCAGCGACTGTGCCAAATGCGGCATGCCGGGACCGAACCCCTTCTTCTCGGTCGCCGCGGGAGGAACCGTCTGCGGCGACTGCCGGGTGCCCGGCAGCGTCGTACCCTCGCCTCAGGCCCTCGAACTTCTCGGCGCGCTGCTCACGGGAGACTGGGAGACCGCGGACGCGTGCGAGCCGCGGCACGTCCGGGAGGGCAGCGGGCTGGTGTCGGCCTATCTCCACTGGCATCTGGAGCGCGGACTGCGCTCCCTGCGGTACGTGGAGAAGTAGGCGCCGCCCCGGCAGGCCGGGGCGGCGACGGCGCACCGGCGCGGCACAACAGCACAGACAGCAAGCAGAGCGAGACGAGCGCCCGGCGCACGCGAGCAAGAGGGAGACGAGAAGCACATGGTCGTACGCGGGATCCTGGGCAGCCGGCGCCGCGAGTACAAGGCGCCGGAACCGCACCCCTCCGGTGCCCGCGCGCCCAAACTCCCCGGCGAGCTCATCCCGAACCATGTCGCGATCGTCATGGACGGGAACGGCCGCTGGGCCAAGGAGCGCGGGCTGCCCCGCACCGAGGGGCACAAGGTCGGTGCCGAGCGCGTCCTCGACGTGCTCCAGGGTGCGGTCGAGGTCGGCGTCGGCAGCATCTCCCTGTACGCCTTCTCCACCGAGAACTGGAAGCGCTCGCCCGACGAGGTGCGCTTCCTGATGAACTTCAACCGCGACTTCATCCGCAAGACCCGCGACACCCTCGACGGGCTCGGCATCCGGGTGCGCTGGGTGGGCCGCATGCCCAAGCTGTGGAAGTCGGTCGCCAAGGAGCTCCAGATCGCCCAGGAGCAGACCAAGGACAACGACGCGCTCACGCTGTACTTCTGCATGAACTACGGCGGCCGCGCCGAGATCGCCGACGCGGCGCAGGCGCTGGCCGAGGACGTGAAGGCCGGCCGCCTCGACCCGTCCAAGGTCAACGAGAAGACCCTCCAGAAGTACCTGTACTACCCGGACATGCCGGACGTGGACCTGTTCCTGCGCCCGAGCGGCGAGCAGCGCACCTCCAACTACCTGCTCTGGCAGAGCGCCTACGCCGAGATGGTCTTCCAGGACGTGCTGTGGCCCGACTTCGACCGCCGTGACCTGTGGCGGGCCTGCGTCGAGTACGCGCAGCGCGACCGCCGCTTCGGCGGCGCCGTCCCGAACGAGCAACTGCTCGCGATGGAGCAGGCCATGCGGGGCGACGGGTCCTAACTCCCTTAGTCGGCACCATTGTTCGAATCCGGCGCTACGATCACGGCCCATCACCACCGAACCGGGGAGGGGTCGTGGTCGAGGGCGCGGGTTCGCACGGGGTGCCGGAGCGGGCGCACGGGGCGGATGCCGTCGAGCTGGAGTACCGGCCGAGAACGAGTGACTTCACGGCGGCGGTGTGGGCGCAGTTCCGCGTCAGCCCGGACCGCCCGACGGTGATCTGGGGGCTCGTCGCCTTTGTCGCCTCCGGCTGCTCGAGCGCGGCGGTCTCGTGGTCCGCCGGCCACACGACGGCGGTGGTGATCCGGTTGGGAGGGACGTTCTTCTTCGTGGCCGCGGCCTGGTCCGTGCCCGTGTCCTGGGCCCGCCGACTGCAACGTCTCGCGGAGCCGCACGGCACCGTTCACATGACCGTCACCGACGCCGGGGTGACGGCGACCACGGACAAAGGCACCAGGGTGCGCAGATGGGGCGCTCGGCACCGCTACCGGGAGACGAGGACCGTCTTCGTCGTGCTCGGCTCCGACACGACCGCCGACGCTCCCACCCTGCTGCCCAAGCGGGCCGTCCGCACCCCCGAGGACATCGACCGGCTGCGAGCGATCCTCGACCGCAATATGACCCGTGTTTGAGCCCTCGCGGCTCTCGCGCGCGTCTGCCCCGGGGGGAGGGGGCTCAGCCCTTCGCCGCCGCGCACTCCGCGCACGTGCCGAAGATCTCCACCGTGTGGGCCACGTTCACGTAGCCGTGCTCCGCGGCGATGGCCTCCGCCCACTTCTCCACCGCGGGGCCCTCCACCTCCACGGCCTTGCCGCAGACGCGGCAGACGAGGTGGTGGTGGTGCTCGCCGCTGGAGCAGCGCCGGTAGACGGACTCGCCCTCCGAGGTGCGCAGGACGTCGACCTCGCCGGCGTCGGCGAGGGACTGGAGCGTGCGGTAGACCGTGGTGAGCCCGACCGAGTCGCCCTTGTGCTTGAGCATGTCGTGGAGCTCCTGCGCGCTGCGGAACTCGGTCACCTCGTCGAGCGCGGCCGCCACGGCGGCACGCTGCCGGGTGGAGCGGCCCCGGACGGGCGATCCAGCGGTTGTCACCGTTGCCTCCTCACGTCTGCACTTGCCCGGCCATTGTGCCAGTCCGGGCTGTGCCCGGTCAGACGCCGACGGTGCTCTCCGGTCCGCGGGTGGCCGGAATCGCGCACTCCGCCGGATCCCCGGCGGCCTGCGCGGCGGCCTGCGCACGGGCCCGGCGCCGGGCCAGCGGTGTCGCCAGCGCCGTCAGCGCGATGAACGCGCCGATCGTCAGCAGGACGATCGTCGAGCCCGGCGGCACGTCCTGGTAGAACGACGTCACCGTGCCGCCGATCGTCACGCTCACCCCGATCGCCACCGCGACGGCGAAGGTCGCCGCGAAGCTCCGGGTGAGCTGCTGGGCCGCCGCGACCGGCACGACCATCAGCGCGCTCACCAGCAGCAGGCCGACCACCCGCATCGCGACGGTGACCGTGACCGCCGCCGTGACCGCCGTCAGCAGGTTCAGGGCGCGCACCGGCAGACCGGTCACCCGCGCGAACTCCTCGTCCTGGCTGACCGCGAACAACTGTCGGCGCAGCCCGAGCGTGACCACCAGGACGAAGGCGGCCAGCAGGAAGATCGCCGTCACGTCGGACTCGCTCACCGTCGACAGCGAGCCGAAGAGGTACGAGGTCAGGTTGGCGGTCGAGCCGCCCGCGAGGCTGGTGAACATCACGCCGCCCGCCATGCCCCCGTAGAAGAGCATGGCCAGCGCGATGTCCCCGCGCGTCCTGCCGTACCAGCGGATCAGCTCCATGAGCACGGCGCCCAGCACGGACACGGCCGTCGCCATCCACACCGGTGACGTGTTGAGCAGGAAGCCGAGGCCGACGCCCGTCATCGCCACATGGCCGATGCCGTCGCCCATCAGGGCCTGACGGCGCTGGACGAGGTAGATGCCGACGGCGGGCGCGATGACGCCCACCAGGACGGCGGCGAGCAGCGCCCGCTGCATGAAGGCGTAGTCGAGGATGTCCATCAGCTGAGCAGTCCCGTCCGGTGGGGTTCGGCGTCATGAGCCGCGTGCGGGTGTACGTGGTCGTGGCCCGGCAGGGCGTGCTGGCCGACCGCTCTCGGCGGCGGGCCGTCGTGCAGGACGCAGCCGTCCCGCAGGACGACCGCGCGGTCGATCAGCGGCTCCAGGGGGCCCAGCTCGTGCAGGACGAGCAGCACGGACGTGCCCTGGGCGACCTGGTCGCGCAGGGTCGCGGCCAGCACCTCCTGGCTGGCGAGGTCCACGCCCGCCATCGGCTCGTCCATGATCAGCAGTTCGGGTTCGGAGGCCAGCGCGCGGGCGATGAGGACCCGCTGGTGCTGTCCGCCCGACAGGGCGTTCACGGAGTCCTTGGCGCGGTCCGCCATCCCGACGAGCTCCAGGGCCCGTCGTACGGCCGCGTGGTCGGCCTTGCGCAGGATGCCGAGGCGGGCGCGGGACAGCCGTCCCGAGGCGACGATCTCGGTGACCGTCGCCGGCACGCCGCCCGCGGCCGTGGTCCGCTGCGGGACGTAGCCCACCCGGTGCCAGTCGCGGAAGCGGCGGCGCGGAACGCCGAAGATCTCGATCTCGCCCGCGCTGACGGCCACCTGGCCGATGATGCCCCGCACGGCGGTCGACTTGCCGGAGCCGTTGGCGCCGAGCAGCGCGACGACCTCCCCGCGGCGCACGGTCAGGTCCACGCCGCGCAGGACCGGGCGCGAACCCAGCTCCGCCCGGACACCGCGCAGGGTTACGACGGACTCGCTCACGACGTCCTCCACAGTGATCACTTCGTTCCGAGAGCCGTCTGGAGGGCCTTCAGGTTCGACCGCATGACCTGCACGTAGTCGCTGCCCCTGGACTTGTCGGTGATGCCTTCGACGGGGTCGAGGACGTCCGTCCGCAGCCCCACGTCCCGGGCGATGGTGCCGGCGGTCTCGTTGCTGACGAGCGTCTCGTAGAACACCGTCGTGACGCCGTCGGCCTTCGCCAGGTTCTCCAGGGCCTTCACCCGGTTCGCGCTGGGCTCCGACTCGGGATCGAGGCCGTTGACGGCCTCCTCGGTGAGCCCGTAGCGCTCGGCGAGGTAGCCGAACGCGGCGTGGGTGGTGATGAAGGTCTTGGTCCTCGTGTTCGCGAGCCCGTCGCGGAAGTCCTTGTCCAGCGCGGTGAACTTCGTCCGCAGCGCCGCCGTGTTCTTCTCGTAGTCCGCGGCGTGCTTGGGGTCGGCCTTCTTCAGCGCGGCCGACACGCCCTCGGCCACCTGGCCGAAGCGCACGGGGTCGAGCCAGACGTGCGGGTCGGCGGCGCCGGTGTCCTCGCCCTCGCCGTGGTCGTGGGCGGCGGCGTGCCCGCCGACCTCGTTGCCGTGCTTCTCCAGCGTCGTCAGCGAGGCCGCGTCGACCTTGGTCTTCACGTCGGACTGGGCCACCGCGTCGTCGACGGCCGGCTGGAGGTTCTTGAGGTAGAGGACGGCGTCGGCCTCCTGGAGCCGCGCGGTCTCCCGGGCGCTGATCTCCAGTTCGTGCGGTTCCTGGCCGGGGCGGGTCAGGGTCGTGACGCTCACATGCGACCCGCCGATCTCCTCGGCGAGGTACTGGAGCGGGTAGAACGAGGCGACGACGTCGAGTCTGCCGTCGTTCCGGGCGTCGGCCGAGGCGGAACCCGAGCAGGCCGTGAGGGCGCCGAGGCCGAGGGCGGTGGCCGCCACGGCGGCGGACCCCGATATGAGGCGTCGTCGTACGTTCATGACAGTCATTTTCAACAAATCTGGAAACGATTGTCAACAAGCCCTCGTGACGACGCCCGCGCGCTCGTCGGCAACGGGTATCAAGCGGATCCAATCGGCAGGAAGCGGCCTACCGCGGGAACCGATTTGATGCGGGGGTGGCTGGCGCCGGTAACCTGAAGCATTCGCTGCCGTCCGTTCGTAATGAAGAGAGCACCGTGGCCGCCGACAAGATCGATTCCATCGTCAGCCTGAGCAAGCGCCGTGGCTTCGTTTTCCCCTGTAGTGAGATCTACGGCGGACAGCGTGCCGCCTGGGACTACGGCCCGCTCGGCGTGGAACTCAAGGAGAACCTGAAGCGCCAGTGGTGGCGTTACATGGTCACGTCGCGCGAGGACGTGGTCGGTCTCGATTCGTCCGTGATCCTGGCCCCCGAGGTGTGGGTCGCCTCCGGTCACGTCGCCACCTTCACGGACCCGCTGACCGAGTGCACCTCGTGCCACAAGCGGTTCCGCGCCGACCACCTGGAGGAGCAGTACGAGGCCAAGCACGGCCGCCTCCCGGAGAACGGCCTGGCCGACCTGAACTGCCCGCACTGCGGCAACAAGGGCACCTTCACCGAGCCCAAGCAGTTCTCGGGTCTGCTCTCCACCCACCTCGGCCCGACCCAGGACAGCGGCTCCGTCGCCTACCTGCGCCCCGAGACCGCCCAGGGCATCTTCACCAACTTCGCCAGTGTGCAGGTCGCCTCGCGCAAGAAGCCGCCGTTCGGTATCGCCCAGATGGGCAAGTCCTTCCGCAACGAGATCACGCCCGGCAACTTCATCTTCCGCACCCGCGAGTTCGAGCAGATGGAGATGGAGTTCTTCGTCAAGCCGGGCGAGGACGAGCAGTGGCAGGAGTACTGGATGGAGCAGCGCTGGAACTGGTACACCGGTCTCGGCATGCGCGAGGAGAACATGCGGTGGTACGACCACCCGAAGGAGAAGCTCTCCCACTACTCCAAGCGCACCGCCGACATCGAGTACCGCTTCCAGTTCGGCGGCAACGAGTGGGGTGAGCTGGAGGGCGTCGCCAACCGCACCGACTACGACCTCGGCGCGCACTCCAAGGCCTCCGGCCAGGACCTCTCCTTCTTCGACCAGGAAGCCGGAGAGCGCTGGACCCCGTACGTCATCGAGCCCGCCGCCGGTGTCGGCCGCGCCATGCTCGCGTTCCTCCTCGACGCCTACGTCGAGGACGAGGCCCCGAACGCCAAGGGCAAGATGGAGAAGCGCACGGTGCTGCGCCTCGACCACCGTCTCGCCCCGGTGAAGGTCGCGGTCCTGCCGCTGTCCCGCAACGCGGATCTGTCCCCGAAGGCCAAGGGCCTGGCCACGGCGCTGCGCCAGAACTGGAACATCGAGTTCGACGACGCCGGCGCCATCGGCCGCCGCTACCGCCGTCAGGACGAGATCGGCACGCCGTTCTGCGTCACCGTCGACTTCGACACCCTCGACGACAACGCCGTCACGGTGCGCGAGCGCGACTCCATGAAGCAGGAGCGTGTCTCGCTCGACCAGATCGAGGGCTACCTGGCCGGCCGCCTCGTCGGCTGCTGACCTGGGCCCGCGCGCTCACGAGGCCCCCGGTTCCCGAGCAGGGAACCGGGGGCCTCGCGTTGTCCCGGACCATGGGGTGTCCGGGCGTCGGTGCGGCCGGCGGCCGGCGGGGACGGAGCGCCGTCCGGCGGGCCTCAGCGGCCCTGCAGCGCCTTCACGTTGTCGCCGAAGGTCCAGTTCTTCGAGCCGTCCCAGTTGACCGACCACGTCATCAGGCCCTTGAGGGAGGTGCCGTAGTGGCGCCAGGCCTGGGAGAGGAGGCTCGGGGCCATGTAGCCGCCGCCCGCGCCGGACTGGGCGGGCAGCCCCGGGACCTGCTTGTCGTAGGGGACCCTGACGGTGGTCCCCTGCACCACGAGCCCCTTGTCGAGACAGTCGGTCTGGGCGGTGAAGCCCTGCACGGTGCCCGCGGAGTAGGAGTCGCCGGAGCAGCCGTACATGCTGCCGTTGTAGTACTGCATGTTCAGCCACCACAGGCGCCCGTTGTCCGCGTACTTCTTCACGATGGGCAGGTAGGCGCCCCAGATCGACCCGTACGCGATGCTGCCGCCCGTGACGTAGGCGGTCTCCGGCGCCATCGTCAGCCCGAAGTTCGACGGCATCCGGGACAGCACCCCGTCGATGATCCGGATCAGGTTGGCCTGCGACGTGGAGAGCTGTCCGATGCTGCCGCTGCCGACGAGACCGGTCTCGATGTCGATGTCGATGCCGTCGAAGTTGTACTTCTTCAGGAGGGGCACGACCGTCGCGACGAAACGGTCGGCGACCGCGGTCGAGCTCAGGTCGATACCGGCGGCCGCTCCGCCGATGGACAGCAGGACCGTCTGCCCCGACGCCTTGGCCGCGCACATCTCGGCGGGCGTGGCGACCTTCACGCCCGCGTCCATCCCGTCCTCCCACAGCGCGGTGCCGTCCGGGCGGATGACGGGGAACGCCGCGTTGATCACGTTGTAGCCGTGCGCGGCGATACGGGAGTCGGTGATCGGCGTCCACCCGAAGGGCGGGTGCACACCGTTGGCCGAACCGTCCCAGTTCTCCCAGTAGCCCTGGAGGACCTTTCCGGCGGGACGGGACTTCACCGCGCAGGTGTCCGCGGCGTGGGCGCCGGGGGCGCCCGCGATCGACAGGGGGATGAGGACGGCCGCGGCCAGCGCGACGGCGAGCGGACGCAGTTTCCGACGGATCATGCGAGGCCTCCCGGTGGGGGTGCGGTGAGGTGTCGTAGGCATGACAGTCGCGCGGTCCAGACCTTTCGTCAATAGGTCTGGACCAAAGTGACGACGGGTCCCACGTCCGCTTCGGCGCCGCCCTCAGGCCTCTTCGGGGTCGTTCTCACGCCGCTTCGGCGCCGCGCTCACGCCTCTTTGGGGTCGACCGTCGCCTGGTGTTCCTCGGCCAGGTGCTCCTCCGCCTTCAGCCAGGGCAGGAACTGGGTGTTCTTGCGCCAGCCGCACGTCTCGCACCGGATGGTGCGCTGGACGCCCGCCCGCTGTACGTGGACGGTGTGCTCGCGGCCGTGCTGGTCCCAGCGGCTCACTTTGCTCGTGTTCATCTGAAGCATGACGCCTCCTGGTTCTCCCGCTTCGTCTGCGCAGCAAGGAGTGTGCAGCATGGTGAAGATCAACGGGGGTTCTTCGGCGGTGAGTTCGCCGAGCCCGGCGCGGGTGCCGTCGCGGTCAGGACGGGGCGAGGTGCCCCTCGGCGGCCTCCACGGCGGCCGTGGTGACGTTGACCTGGTGTTCTATCTGCCGGTCCACCGGTACCCAGGTCGCCGTGAAACTCGCCGAATAGGCGGCGCACCAGCGCGCGACGAGGGCCTCCAGCTCGGTGCGTTGGGACGCGGTCCCCGGGGCGGGCGCGTACTCCTCCAGCAGGCGCAGCAGCATGGCCGCGGCCCGGAGCGGGGTTCGCCGGGCGAAACCCTCGATGCTGGCGGTGCGGGCGCGGGTGAGGCCGGGGAGCGGGGTGAACGACGGGTGCGCGGGGTCCCAGCTGTCGGCCAACGGGCCGCACACGCGCAGTGTTTCGGCCACGGCCCTGCGCATGCTGAAGCCGGGGTCCGGACCGGGGTCCGGGAGATGGGGGCGGGCCCGTTCGTAGTGGCCGCGGACGGTGTGGGCGTAGTCCCGCAGCCGTTCCGCCCAGTGCCGCAGCCGTTGTTCCGGAGCGGGATGGGGCGCGAGGTCGGCGAATCCGGCGGCGGCCCAGACCGGTACCTCCAGCACCGCGGTGACGCCACCGTGGGCGTGCGGGGCGAGCCAGGTGGAGCGGTGGGCGTTCTCCGGGAAGGCGGTGGGGCGTTCGGGTGCTCCGGGCGGCGGCAGGACGAAGACGCCGGGAGCGCTCGTGGGCCAGTGCATGGCGTCCAGCGGGGCCCTCTCGACCGGGATGCCGAGCCGTTCGGCGGAGGCCGCGAGGGTCCGGTCGAGGCCGGGGACGTCCCGGGTGAGCTGGGCGAAGGTGCCGCCGATGTCCGTGCCGTGCAGGGAGATCTGGATGTAGGGCCGCAGCCGGTGGATGACGTCGAGCAGGGCGCGGCTCTCCGGCAGGAACCGCGGGCGGGGGAGGGCGGGGGCCCATTCGGGCTGTTCGTCGGCGGTGGGGCGGAAGAAGGACCGGTAGTGGCCGAAGAGGGTGTCGGCCCGGTGCCCGCCTTCGTTGAGGCGTGCTCCGTCCGGATCGAGGCACAGCAGCAAGTGCCATACGGTGCCCGGCCGTTCGCCGCCCAGTGCCCGGTGGGCCAGCTCCAGGAGGGTGCCTCCGCCGACGTACTCGTTGGGGTGTGCGCCCGCGACCACGAGGGCGTGCCGAGGCCCTCTTCCGACGCTCAGCATCCGCAGCGGGACGCCGTGCCGGGAGTGGCCGATCGTGCTCAGCCGGCACAGGCCGGGATACCGGGCGGTCAGGGCCTCGGCGGTGCGGGTGACGTCGGCGGGTGTGGGATAGCTCAGTGTCCGGAACCGCTCGCGTCCCGGGTCCTTCTCCGGTCCAGCGCGCGGATCTTGATCTCGGCCACGGAGTCTCCTCGGATCGTGGATCGCGGGTCGGCCGGACGGAACGCGCCGGGCCATCGCCGGGCGCTCTCCGTTCGACTTCGGTGCGACTCAGTACGACATGACGCACCACTGGTGTCAACAGCCCCTGGGGGGAGGGCCGCAGGCTCATGGCCAGTGCATATGCCGGTGGCCGTGAGGAGGCCGGGCGCCGGACGACCGGCTGGCGCGGCCGGTGTGTCCGGCGCGGGCGGAACGTCCGGCGAGGACCCGCGCGGGCCCGCGGCCGGTCTTCGCCGCGGGCCGGATCCTCAGCCGATCGTGCGCGGCAGCCGCAGGCTCAGCGCGGTGGTCAGGGCCACGCCGGCCAGCTGGACCAGGAGGGTCGTCACCAGGGCGTCCCGCATCCCGTGGGACGGGACGAGGGACAGGAACAGGGTGCCGAGAGTGGCCACCCCGACGGCGAGCGCCGCCTGCTGGGTGGTGGCCATCACACCGCTGCCCACGCCCGCCCGCGCGGGCGGCACCTCGGAGAGGATGATCCGGATCAGGACGGGCAGCTGGAGCGCCTGGCCCGCGCCGGCGACGGCCGCTCCGGGCAGCAGTTCCGCCACCCCGAGGTCCGGCCAGGAGCGCCGGGCGGCCAGCGCGATCAGGACCAGACCCACCCCTTGGATCAGCCCGCCCGCGGTGACCACCCGGGTGCCGTACCGGGCGATCAGCCGGGGTCCGCACAGGGACGTGACGAAGAAGACGACCGCCATCGGCGCGAGGGCCAGCCCCGCCGGGACGGGACCGAGCCCCTCGCCGCGCTGCAGCGCCACCGCGATCACGAACATGAAGCCGCTGAAGCCGATGGAGAACGGCACGATCATGATCAGGCCCCGGCGCAGCGAGGTCAGCTCGAACAGGCTCGGCGGGACCAGCGGGGTGCGGCCGAGCCGGTCCGCTCGGCGTTCGACGAGGTAGAAGGCCGCGGCCGCGAGCGGGAACAGGGCCAGCGACACCCAGGTCCACAGCGGCCAGCCCGCGGCCCGGCCCTCGGTGAGCGGGGCGAGCAGGGCCAGCAGGGCGACCGCCAGCAGGATCGTGCCGGGGGTGTCGATCGGCTCCGGGCGCTGCGAGCGGGTCTCGGGGACGGCACGGCGGGCCAGGACCAGCCCGAGCACGACGACGGGCACGTTCACGAGGAACACCGAGCGCCAGCCGGTGCCCGCGACGTCGGCCGCGACCAGCAGGCCGCCGAGGATCTGCCCGGCCACCATGGACAGGCCGGCCGTGGCGCCGTACAGGCTCATCGCCTTGGCCCGGCGGGGTCCGGAGGTCGCCGACTGGATGGTGGCCAGGACCTGCGGCAGCATCGCCGCGGACGCCGCGCCCTGCGCGACCCGCGCCGCCACCAGGGTCCAGGCGGTGGGCGCGAGGCCGCAGGCGAGCGAGGTCAGGCCGAAGGCCGCCATGCCGCCGAGGAAGAGCCGGCGGCGCCCGAACAGGTCGCCGAGCCGTCCGCCGAGGACGAGCAGGACGGCGTACGCGACCCCGTAGCCGGCGACGACGAGTTCGAGGACGGCCTCGCTCGCGTTCAGGTCATGCCCGATGGTCGGAAGGGCTACGTTGACGATGAAGAAGTCGATCAGGGGGAGCGCCGCGCCGAGCAGCACGGTGAAGAGTCCGAGGCCGCTGAGCGCGGGTGGCGCCGTGGGGGCGCGGACGGTGGTCGTGAGAGTTCCGGTTTCGGTCACGTCCTCCAGACTTCTCCCGTACTCAGACGGGTACCAGAGTCTTCTTATCCTGGTACAAGCACTACCTGGCAACAGGCTGCGCCGGGCGGCACGCTGGAGGCATGACGACGATGGCACGCGAGACGGCCGCGAACGCGGTGCCCGCGCGACCGCCGGCCACGGGCCGGGATCCGGACCCGGCGCGGCCGGCCGGCGATGGGGTGGCGCCGGGCGCCGGTGCGGCTTCCCGCGCGGGCGAGATCCGGCGGCACGAGCTGGCCACCTTCCTGCGCAGCCGCCGCGAACGCATCACGCCCGAGCAGGTCCGGCTTCCCCGTGGCCGCCGGCGGCGCACGCCGGGCCTGCGCCGCGAGGAGGTCGCCCAGCTCTCCGCGGTGGGGGTCACCTGGTACACGTGGATCGAGCAGGGGCGCGACATCCAGGTCTCCGAGCAGGTCCTCGACGCCCTGGCCCGCACCCTGCTGCTGGACACCAGCGAGCGGGCCCACCTCTTCCAGCTCGCCGGCGCGGTCGACCCCACGCCCGCCGCGCAGTGCGCGGTGATCACCCCTGCGCTGCGCCGGATCCTGACGCGGCTGGAGCCGGTTCCGGCCTGCATCCAGAACAGCCGGTACGACATCCTGGCGTACAACCGCACCTATGCCCGGCTGATGATGCGCGACCTCGACACGGTCCCGCCCGCCGACCGCAACTGCGTCCTGCTCGCCTACACCAACGAGGAGTGGCGCTCCTCGATCGTCCTGCTCGACGAGACCACGAGGCTGATGGCCGCGAAGCTGCGCGCGTCGATGGCCGGGCACCTGGGGGAGCCCGCCTGGAAGACGCTGCTGAAGCGGCTGCGGGCCGAGTCGGCGGAGTTCCGTGAGAACTGGGACCGGTACGAGGTGGCCGCCACCCGCGGCAAGACCAAGAAGTTCGCGAACCCGTACGTCGGCCTGGTCACCGTCGATCACACGGACCTGTGGCTCGCCCCCGACCTGGGCGCCCGCATGGTGACGTACCCGCCCCACGACGAGGAGAGCCGCGAACGGCTGGAGAAGCTGTACGCGATCGCCCTGGAGGCCGAGGCCGAGGCCGAGGCGCGAGCGGAGAACGAGGACCGGGCCGGAGCGCCGTCCCGGGTGGAGGCACCGGGGGCGGTCTGATCCGGGGACGGCCCCCGCCGCCGGTCCGGTCAGGCGGCGGAGGGGTCCTGGGCGCGTACGCCCGCCGTGTCCCGGATCTCCGGGGACTCCAGCAGGCGGGCCGTCTCCTCGGCCGACGCGCGGGCCCGGCGCCCGCTGCTGAGCCAGCCGAGGACGAGGACGGCGACACCGCAGGCGGTGATGATCCACCAGCCGGGGCGGGAGGCCGCGACGAAGGTGTCCCGGTAGGCGGAGGCCTGGACGCCGGAGGCGAGGGCCGCGCCGATGACGGCGACACCGAGGGTGCCGCCGATCTGCCGGCTGGTCGAGGCGACGGCGGCGGCCACGCCCGCCTGGGCGCGGGGCATGCCGGAGACGGCCGTGTTGGTGATGGGCGCGTTCACGAAGCCGAAGCCGATGCCGAAGAAGACGTAGCCGATGACGAGCGTGACGTTCGACGTCTCCGCCTCGAACGCGGCGAACAGCACCCCGCTCACGGTCATCGCGACACCGGCGATCAGCAGCGACGGCCGGGGACCGCGGTTGCCGACCAGGCGTCCCGACACGGGCGCGCAGACGAAGCACAGGAACGCCATGGGCAGCATCCACAGGCCCGCGTGCAGGGCGTTCAGACCGCGCACGTTCTGGAGGTACAGCGTCGACAGGAACAGGAAGCCGCTGAGCGCGGCGAACGCGCTCACCGCGATGACGGTGGCCCCGCTGAACGGCACCGAGCGGAAGAAGCGCAGGTCGATGAGGGGTTCGTCGCGCCGGGACTCGTACCGGAGCAGGCCCAGCAGGGCGACGAGGGCGACCGCGCCGAAGGAGAGGGTGTGGACGGTCCCGGAGGTGGGCGCCTCGATGATCGCGTACGTGAGGGAGCCGAGCAGGGCGATGACGAGGAGCTGGCCGACCGGGTCGGGGCGGCGGGCCTTCGGGGCGCGGGACTCGGGGACGAAGCGCAGGGTCAGCAGGAGCGCGGCGAGGCCGACGGGGAGGTTGATCCAGAAGATCGACCGCCAGCCCACGGTGTCGACGAGCAGTCCGCCCACCAGCGGTCCCGCGGCCATCGATATGCCGACCACGGCGCCCCAGACGCCGATCGCGCGGGCCCGCTCGCGCGGGTCGGTGAAGGTGTTGGTGATGATCGACATCGCCACCGGGTTGAGCATCGAGCCGCCGACGGCCTGGACCATCCGGAAGACGATGAGCGTGTCGAGGTTCGGGGCCAGCGAGCAGAGCACCGAGCCGATGGTGAACAGGACCAGGCCCGTCATGAACACCTTGCGCCGGCCGATGCGGTCGGCGGTGGAGCCCGCGAGCATCAGCAGGGACGCCAGCACCAGGGTGTACGCGTCGATGGTCCACTGCATCCCCGCGACACTCGCGTGCAGCTCCTGCTGCATCGAGGGCAGGGCGACGTTCAGGACCGTGACGTCGAGGCTCACGATCAGCAGACTCATGCAGCAGATCGCGAGCACCAGTATCCGGTGACGGTGGCTGAGCTCAGGCATGCCGTCAGGGTACGTCGTTGTCGATAGTGTGTCTAACTAATGACCGCTACACGATCTTCCGTGCGAGCATCCGGCGCGGTACGCCACAATGGGGTAATGCCCACGCCCACGTCCACGGTGGACTCCCCGCTGAACTCCTCGCTCTCGATCGGCCCCCACAAGGCGCAGCCGCCCGTCGTCCTGGCCCCCATGGCCGGGATCACGAACGCGCCGTTCCGCACGCTGTGCCGCGAGTTCAGCGGCGGCAAGGGCCTGTTCGTCAGCGAGATGATCACCACGCGGGCGCTGGTCGAGCGCAACGAGAAGACCATGCAGCTGATCCACTTCGACGCGACCGAGAAGCCGCGCTCGATCCAGCTCTACGGGGTCGACCCCGCCACCGTCGGCAAGGCCGTCCGCATGATCGCGGAAGAGGACCTCGCCGACCACATCGACCTCAACTTCGGCTGCCCGGTCCCCAAGGTCACCCGCAAGGGCGGCGGCTCCGCCCTCCCGTACAAGCGCAACCTGCTGCGCGCGATCCTGCGCGAGGCCGTCAGCGGCGCCGGGGACCTGCCCGTCACCATGAAGATGCGCAAGGGCATCGACGACGACCACATCACCTTCCTCGACGCGGGACGGATCGCGGTCGAGGAGGGCGTGACGGCCATCGCGCTGCACGGCCGGACCGCGGCCCAGCACTACGGCGGCACCGCCGACTGGGACGCCATCGCCCGGCTGAAGGAGCACGTGCCGGAGATCCCCGTCCTCGGCAACGGCGACATCTGGTCGGCGGACGACGCGCTGCGGATGGTGCGCGAGACCGGGTGCGACGGGGTCGTCGTCGGGCGCGGCTGCCTCGGCCGGCCGTGGCTGTTCGGCGACCTGGTGGCCGCCTTCGAGGGCCGCCCCGACGCCTACGCGCGGCCGACGCTGCGCGAGGTCGCGGCCGTCATGGTCCGCCACGCCACGCTCCTCGGCGAGTGGATCGGCGACGAGGCGCGCGGTGTCATCGACTTCCGCAAGCACGTCGCCTGGTACCTCAAGGGCTTCTCGGTCGGCTCGGAGATGCGCAAGCGTCTCGCGATCACCTCGTCGCTCGCCGAACTCTCCGACGGGCTGGCCGAGCTGGACCAGGACCAGCCGTGGCCGTCGGGCGCCGACGGACCGCGCGGCCGTACCTCCGGCAACAACCGGGTCGTGCTGCCGGACGGCTGGCTGAAGGACCCCTACGACTGCGCGGGCGTGTCCGAGGACGCCGAACTGGACACCTCCGGCGGCTGACCCGCCGGCCGTCCGGCACGCGCGCCGCCCACGCGCGTACCGGACGACCCGGGCGCCGCCCCCACGGCGCCCGGTTTCCCGGTGGTACTACGCCCCGCCGACCGCCGCCAGCAGGGCCAGCGGTGCCGCCGCCGAACGGGACTCCCGTACGCAGGCGTGCGGGTAGGGCACCGGTTCGGCATGGGTGTCCCTGCCGTAGCCCGCGATGACCTCGGGGAGGCGGTGCCCCGCGGCCGTGGCCGCGTCCACGAGCCCGTGCGCCACCGTACGGGCCTCGTCGTGCAGTCCGTACCGCGCCAGCCCCAGGGTGATCAGGGCGTTGTCGTGCGGCCAGACGGAACCGCGGTGGTACGACAACGGGTGGTACGCGGGCTGGCCCGAAGCGAGCGTGCGCACTCCCCAGCCGGAGAAGAAGTCCGGTTCGAGGAGCCGCCGGCCGACCAGTTCGCCGTACTCCTTGTCCAGCAGACCGGACCACAGCAGATGGCCCGCGTCCGAGGCGAGCGCGTCGACATGCCGGCCGTCGCCGTCCAACGCCAGGGCGGGGAAGGCGTGCTCGTTCATCCAGAAGTCCCGCTGGAAACGGTCGCGCAGGTCGGCGGCGGCCTGTTCCAGGAGCGCCGCGTAGACCTCGTCGTCCCAGACCGTGCGGGCCAGTTGGGCGGTGCGGCGCAGCGCGTCGTACGCGTATCCCTGCGCGCCCGCCGCCATCACCGGCCCGGTGGGGCGGCTGCCGTCGGCCGAACAGATGGCGCCGGGGGAGTCCTTCCAGTTCTGGTTGGCGAGACCGCCGCCGTCCGCGCGGTAGACGAGATAGCCGCGCGAGGTCAGCCCGCCGTGGTCCAGCATCCAGCCGATCGCCGCACGGGCGTTGGGCTCCAGCCGGCGGGCCAGGGCCGTGTCGCCGGTGTGCTCGGTGTAGGCGCCGAGCAGCACCAGGAACAGCGGAGTCGCGTCCACCGAACCGTAGTAACGCCCGTACGGCACCTGCCCGAAGTGCGCCAGCTCGCCGTGCCGCACCTCGTGCACGATCTTGCCGGGCTGGGCGACCGCGCCCGCTCCCACCTCCACCGCCTGGGTGGCGGCCAGCGCGGGCAGGGTGGCGGCGGCGAGCTGAGGCCGGTAGGGCAGCGCGAACAGCGAGGTGAGCAGGGCGTCACGGCCCAGCAGGGTGAGGAACCAGGGGACCCCGGCCGCGGGCACCCGCAGCTCCTCGCCGTCCAGGCCCGTCGCCGGCACCTGGAGGACGGCCAGATCGGACAGGCCGCGCGCACAGGCCGCGGCCAGCTCGGGCCAGCCGGTCGGGAACGGCACCCCCTGCGCGAACTCGCCCTCCAGGGCGAGGAGCCGCTCGCCCGCCGCGGCGGGCGAGGTGGGAACCCGTGGCTCGTGCGTGGCGCCGTGCGGACGGGCCGCGACGCGCAGCGCCAGCTCCGCCGAACCGTGCGGTTCGAGGTCGAGCGTCCATACGAGGCGACGCGCGCCCGTGCCCGTCTCCTCCACCCCGTCCGGCGCGGGCTCGGAGGTGACCGTCGTCCGGGACCGCCACTCCCCGCGCCGGTAGCTGAACTCGACCCCGTCGTCCAGGACCTGGCGCTGACGTACGACACCTGTCTTGGCGTACGTGCGGTGGTCGGAACGCAGTTCGAACTGATCGGTGAAGTCGGCGTCCGCGGTGACCGCGATCCGCACCGTCGTGGCCGTCGGGCGATTGCTGGTGACGCGCAGCGCCTCCACGAACGAGCCCTCGGCGACGGCCTGTTCACGGAAGAGCGTGTAGGCGGGCGGCTCGTTGCGGCCGCCGCGCGGCACCAGTACGCAGCGTGCCGTGTCACCGTCCGAGACCGGCGTGAGTGCCTCGGGCACCGCGCCGTCCACGGTGAGCTGCCAGCGGCTCAGGTGCCGGGCGTCCCGTACGAACAACCCGTCCGGAGAGCTGCCGCCCCGCACTCCGCTGATGTCCCCGCCGTCGCCCACGGCGGCGAACGTTCCACCGTGCACGAGCAGATGATGCCGGTCCGTCATCCCCGGTCCCCTCCCTTGGCGTCCGCCCCGAAATCGAATGCGCGCTGTCCCGCACCGCCGGCGCCGGTGCCCGGCGCCGTGTCGGTCAACGCGTCGTGCCCCTGCGGGGACACGACCGATGGTGCCCCGGAGGACTCGTGCAGCAGATCGAGCGTCAGTGCCGCCGTCCAGCTGAACCCGAGTGCTCCGCAGGCCTCGCCGGTGAAGGGGTCCACGTACTCCGCGAACCCGGACTCCCCGGCGGTGTCCAGCAGGGCGGTCCGCAGCGCGTCCGCCCGTCCGTGCTCCCCGTGCAGCCGCAGCCCGCGCTCCAGCAGCCAGTTGGTGTTGAACCAGGCGGGCCCCCGCCAGTAGCGGTGCGGATCGAACGCCTCGCCGGTCAGGTCGTAGCTGGGTACGAGGCGCGCCGCTTCGCCCAGCCCGAAGTGCGGTCCGCCCGCGGTCCGTACGAGCGCGGCGGCGATGTCGCGCGGCAGCGCGGGCAGGATGAGGGGCAGCAGCCCGGCGACACTGCGCTCGGGAATCAGCACCCCGCGCCCGCCCCTCCCGCCGGCTCCGCCGCCCGCGCCGGCCCTGTCGCCGCCGCCCGCGCCGCTCCGCTCGTCCCGGCAGAAGAACATGCCCTCCGCCGGGTCCCACAGCCGCTCCACCAGCGCCGCCGTCAGCCGCTCCGCGCGCGCGTGCCGGGCCGTCCCCGTCGCGCCCAGTTCCCGCGCGATCTCGGCCAGCGCGTGTTCCGAGGCGATCAGCAGGGCGTTGAACAGCGGGTCCTCGACGGCGAACTCGCCGCCGCCGTCGGTGTATCCCCGGTCCCGGTAGTCCGCGGCCAGCCGCACGTACCGCCCGTAGTCGAGATCCGTCGGCCGGTCCTCGGGAGCGCCGTGGTCGAGGTCGGCGCGCCGGAAGGAGCGGGCCGGCGCCGGGGTGACGCGGCTGAGCGGGGCGTCCCAGCAGGGGCTGTTGTCCATGCCCTGCTCCCAGGGATGGACCACGCTGGCGAGGCCGCCGCCGCCCAGGTCCCGGCGGTGCAGGAGATAGCGGTGCCAGGCCGCCAGGCGGGGATACATCCGGGAGAGGAACGAGCGGGCCCCGGACAGTCCCGGATCCGCCCGGTGCACCAGCCACACCGCGAGCGCGTGCACCGGTGGCTGCACGATGCCCGACGTCTGTACCGTGCGCGGGGCGCCCGCGGCGCGCCCGGCGGTGGAGGAGCGCCAGAAGTCGGGGCTCGGGAAGTACGCGTCGAGCGGGACGGAGGGGTTGAACACGATGTGCGGCACACGCCCGTCGGCCCACTGCGCGCCGAGCAGGGTCTCCAGCTCCGTCTGCGCCCGCAGCGGGGACAGATGGCGCAGGCCGATCGCGATGAACGCGGAGTCCCAGGACCACTGGTGCGGGTACAGACCGCGGGAGGGCACCGTGGACGTTCCGGTCCAGTTGCCGTCCAGCACCCGGGAGGCCCTGAGGTGCAGCGACCCCGACGGCCCGCCGGGATCGTATACGGGTGCTCCGCTCCGGACGATCCCGGCCGCGTGCGGCGGGGAGGGCGGGCCGGAGGCGCGCGGGGGAATCCCGGTGGTGCTCACAGGAGCCGTGGGGCCCCTGTGCAGGGCGGTGAGCTGGGTTGTGCTGTCCACTCAGGTCTCCCCGAAGACGTCCGGCCGGCCGGTTCGGCAGTGTCTGCCGTAGGGTTACGTCTATTTAACACGCAAAACTCAATATGTAATGCAGAGTTGGGGAACGCAAGAGGGTGCGCATGACGGAAAGGCGGGGAGTGACCGTGAAGACCGGGAACCAGGCAAGCGCCGGAGAACTGCTCGAACTGGTGCGCAGCGGCCGGGCCACCACGCGCGGGGCGCTCCAGCGGGCCACCGGTCTGTCGCGGGCCACGGTCGGCCAGCGCCTGGACCGGCTGTTCCGCGCGGGCTGGCTCCGCGAGGGGGCCGGCGGCCCCGTCGACTCACCCCTCGGCGGCCGTCCCTCCATCACCCTGGAGTTCGACGACGAGCACGCCGTCGTCCTGGCCGCCGACCTCGACACCCGGCACGGCCGGGCCGCCGTCCTCACCCTGACCGGCGAGATCCTCGCCGAGCACGCGGGACCCCTGGTGATCGACGACGGCCCCGAGGCGGTCCTCGGTGAGCTCGGACGCTGGTTCGCCGAGCTGGTCGGCAAGTCCGGCCGGCCGGCCGACGCCGTCTGCGGCATCGGGCTCGCGGTGCCGGGCCCCGTCGACAGCGAGACCGGCCGCGTGGTCCAGCCGCCGATCATGCCGGGCTGGGACGGCTACGACATAAGGGGCCGGCTGGGCCGCGCCTTCGCCGAACACGCGGGCACCGGCGCCGCCCGCGTCCCCGTGCTCGTGGACAACGACGCCAACCTCATGGCGTACGGGGAGCAGCGCGCCGGTTATCCGGACTGCTCGGCGTTCGCGCTGGTCAAGGTCTCCACCGGTATCGGCGCCGGCATGGTCGTCGGCGGCACCGTCTACCGGGGCGTCGACGGCGGCGCGGGCGACATCGGGCACATCCGGGTCGGCGCCGACGCGCTGTGCCGGTGCGGCTCGTACGGCTGTCTGGCCGCCGTCGCCAGTGGCGGCGCGGTGGCGCGCAGGCTCGCGGAGTCCGGGGTCCCGGCCGCGTCCGGCTCGGACGTGCGCGAGCTGCTGGCGGCCGGCCACCCCGAGGCGACGGCGCTCGCGCGGGAGGCGGGCCGCCGGGTCGGGGACGTCCTGGCCACCGTGGTGACGCTGCTCAACCCGGGCGTGCTGATGATCGCCGGGGACCTGGCCGGAACCCCGTTCCTCACGGGCGTACGGGAGTTGCTGTACCAGCGGGCGCTGCCCCGTTCCACCGCTCACCTGGACGTGGTGACCTCCCGGCTCGGTGAGCGGGCCGGCCTCGTGGGCGCGGGCGCGCTGGTCGTGGAGCACCTGTACGCGCCGGAGCGGGCCGAGGAGCGGCTGGCGGCTCTCGGAGTGTGACGGGCGGGGCCGTGCGTTCCGGGGTGGTCCGTTCCGGGGTCACCCGCGCGGGCACCGCGGCCGGCGTCACTCGCGCGGGCGTCGCGGCCGGGGTCACCCGTGGGGCCGTCGCGGTGCGGCATCCGGGTGAGACATCCGTGGGCCGTGCTCGTATCTCCGTGTGTCGCGCCCCGGATCGTGGTCCGGATGATGAAATTCGAGTCCTCCTGGTGGCGTGATTCTCGCCACCCTTGATAGGGGTCGCGCTCAGATGAGCGGATCTTGTGCGACTGCACTTCCCTAAGGGGTGGCACTCAGTGCCACCCCCTGATCGTTCATCGATTAAACTCAGACGTGCCCGAGCCTGCTCACCTGAGCGAAAAACGCGGTCTGTGAGCGTTGATTCGTTCAAGAAGTGAAAACATCGGCACTCGATGACTTGCCAAGCCTTGACTTTGGATCTGGTGGCGGACGAGTGGTTACAGGCACATGACGCGCAAGTGGACGTACCCAGGTGCCTTCGATCTGGGTATGTTCCCCGTCGTCAGGGCAGCCACCGCGACGTCGAGGAGTCGAGACTCGTGTCGGAAAACAAAGATCCCCACGTAGCCGAAAGCGGCGTTGGTGGAGCGAAGTTCGTTTATGACTTCACCGAGGGCAACAGGGACCTCAAGGACCTGCTCGGGGGCAAGGGCGCCAACCTCGCCGAAATGACCAACCTGGGTCTCCCCGTCCCGCCCGGCTTCACCATCACCACCGAGGCGTGCAAGACCTACCTCGACAGTGGCGAGGAGCCGGCGGCACTGCGTGACGAGGTGAGTGCGCACCTCGAGGCCCTCGAAGCCAAGATGGGCAAGAAGCTCGGCCAGGCCGACGACCCCCTGCTCGTCTCCGTCCGCTCCGGGGCCAAGTTCTCCATGCCCGGCATGATGGACACCGTCCTGAACATCGGTCTCTCCGACAAGTCCGTGCTGGGTCTGTCCCGGCAGGCCGGCGACGACCGCTTCGCGTGGGACTCCTACCGCCGCCTCATCCAGATGTTCGGCAAGACGGTCCTCGGCGTGGACGGCGAGCTCTTCGAGGAGGCCCTGGAGGCGGCGAAGGACCTCAAGAAGGTCACCGTCGACACGGACCTGGAGGCGGCCGACCTCAAGAAGCTCGTCACCAAGTTCAAGAAGATCGTCAAGACCGAGGCCGGCCGGGACTTCCCGCAGGACCCGCGCGAGCAGATGGACCTCGCCATCAAGGCGGTCTTCGACTCGTGGAACGGCGACCGCGCGAAGCTGTACCGCCGCCAGGAGCGCATCCCGCACGACCTCGGCACGGCCGTCAACATCTGTTCGATGGTCTTCGGCAACCTCGGCCCCGACTCCGGCACCGGCGTCGCCTTCACCCGCGACCCCGCCTCCGGCCACCAGGGCGTCTACGGCGACTACCTCCAGAACGCCCAGGGCGAGGACGTCGTCGCCGGTATCCGCAACACGGTCCCGCTCGCCGAGCTGGAGTCGATCGACAAGAAGTCGTACGACCAGCTCATGCAGATCATGGAGACCCTGGAGAACCACTACAAGGATCTCTGCGACATCGAGTTCACCATCGAGCGCGGCCAGCTCTGGATGCTCCAGACCCGGGTCGGCAAGCGCACGGCGGGCGCGGCCTTCCGCATCGCCACGCAGCTCGTGGACCAGGGGCTGATCGACGAGGCCGAGGCGCTCCAGCGCGTGACGGGCGCCCAGCTCGCGCAGCTGATGTTCCCGCGCTTCGACGAGGACGCGAAGGTCGCGCAGGTCGGCCGCGGCATCGCCGCGTCGCCGGGCGCCGCCGTCGGCAAGGCCGTCTTCGACTCGTACACCGCGGTGAAGTGGTCCCGCTCCGGCGAGAAGGTCATCCTGGTCCGCCGCGAGACGAACCCCGACGACCTGGACGGCATGATCGCGGCCGAGGGCATCCTCACCTCGCGCGGCGGCAAGACCTCCCACGCGGCCGTCGTCGCCCGCGGCATGGGCAAGACCTGTGTCTGCGGCGCCGAGGAGCTGGAGGTCGACACCAAGCGCCGCCGGATGACCGTTCCCGGCGGGCACGTCGTCGAGGAGGGCGACCTCATCTCGATCGACGGCTCCAGCGGCAAGGTGTACCTCGGTGAGGTCCCCGTCGTCCCGTCCCCGGTCGTCGAGTACTTCGAGGGCCGGATGCACGCGGGCGCCGACGACGCCGACGAACTGGTCGAGGCCGTCCACCGGATCATGGCCTTCGCCGACCGCAAGCGCAGCCTGCGCGTGCGCGCCAACGCCGACAACGCCGAGGACGCGCTGCGCGCCCGCCGCTTCGGCGCCCAGGGCATCGGTCTGTGCCGCACCGAGCACATGTTCCTCGGCGACCGCCGCGAGCTGGTCGAGCGCCTGATCCTCGCGGACACCGAGACCGAGCGCGAGGAGTCGCTGAAGGCGCTCCTGCCGCTCCAGAAGAAGGACTTCGTCGAGCTGTTCTCGGCGATGGACGGCCTCCCGGTCACGGTCCGTCTCCTGGACCCGCCGCTGCACGAGTTCCTGCCGGACATCACCGAGCTGTCGGTGCGTGTCGCGCTCGCCGAGTCCCGCAAGGACTCCAACGAGAACGACCTCCGTCTCCTCCAGGCCGTGCACCGGCTGCACGAGCAGAACCCGATGCTGGGCCTGCGCGGTGTGCGCCTCGGCCTCGTCATCCCCGGCCTGTTCACCATGCAGGTACGGGCCATCGCGGAGGCGGCCGCCGAGCGCAAGAACGCCAAGGGCGACCCGCGCGCCGAGATCATGATCCCGCTCGTCGGCACCGTCCAGGAGCTGGAGATCGTCCGCGAGGAGGCCGACCAGGTCATCGCCGAGGTCGAGGCGGCCACCGGCGTGCACCTGAAGCTGGCGATCGGCACGATGATCGAGCTGCCGCGCGCCGCGCTGACGGCCGGCCAGATCGCCGAGGCGGCCGAGTTCTTCTCCTTCGGCACGAACGACCTCACCCAGACGGTGTGGGGCTTCAGCCGCGACGACGTGGAGGCCTCCTTCTTCACGGCGTACCTGGAGAAGGGCATCTTCGGCGTCAGCCCGTTCGAGACGATCGACAAGGACGGCGTCGGCTCCCTGGTCAAGTCCGCGGTGAAGGCCGGCCGCGAGACGCGCCCCGACCTGAAGCTCGGCGTCTGCGGCGAGCACGGCGGCGACCCGGAGTCGGTCCACTTCTTCCACGAGGTGGGTCTGGACTACGTCTCCTGCTCCCCGTTCCGCATCCCGGTCGCCCGCCTGGAAGCGGGCCGCGCGGCCTCCAGCTCGAAGGGCAGCGACCACCGCTGACCCACCGGGCGAAGACCCCGGAGCCGCCGCCCGTCCCCGACCCTCAACACCGATGGGCGACGGCTCCGGCCCACGAGAAGGGGCGGCACCCTGTGCGGGGGTGCCGCCCCTTCGGGCACATCATGATGCCGACGTACCCTTCCGAACACCTCATCGCGGTTCGTAGGATTGCCCTATCGCCGACGCCGGCAAGGGACGGGGCCGATGCAGACCGATGACATCCTGTGGCGGGCCAACATGGCGTCAGCGGGCCGACCGTGGCGTCGCTGGCTGATCAACACCCTGGGTACTGCCGGACCGACCACCCTGGCGCTCCTGCTCGCAGCGACCGGAGGCGGCGTCGACGGAGTGCTCTTTCGCGTCGCCCTGGGCGGTACGGCGCTCACCTTCGGGGTCTGGGCCTTTCTCCTCGTACGTGACCTCAGGTCGCTGGTCGACGTGCGGGTGACCGGTGGAGGACAGCAACTGCGGATGACGACGGCCGCAGGCCGCGTCCTGACGCGTGCGGCGAACGACGTGGCCCAGGTCGACCTGGTGTACACGCCATGGCGGGATGCCTCGGCCGTCACCCAGGGCGAGCTGAGGCTGGAGCTGCGGCTTCGCCAGGGCGTCCTGGGCTACCGCGGTCGATGGTGCGGCACGAGGTCCGAGGAAAGGCACCAGACCGTGGCCATGTGGCGGCGGGTCTGTCCTGCCGCCACCATCGCGGAGAGAGTCCAGTTCAGGACCGAGGGGACCGGGGACTGAGTGCCCTGAGAGTGCCCTCGGGTATGCGGGAAGGGCTGACCTCCCAGCTCAGGACGTCAGCCGTCCACCCTGTGCGGGTCGGCATGCTCCGCGGTGACTGTCAAGCCATGCCGCCGACCGGGCAAGTCGGCGTTCATCGGCGTCGGTTGCCGTTGAGCCTGCCGGAAGCCGTCGTGCCCTCCGGGTGGGGTTGGTTTCCGTGACGGACCATCACCATGAAGAATCCGCCCTGGTGTTGCACATTCCAGGGCGGCCCCTTCGTTCCGCTGTCCTTCGGACCCCCGCCCCGAACCGGGTGGACGCGGCAGTCACCCGCCAGGAGCCCGGGAGAAGGGCAAGTGCGTCCGCGAGTGGCGTGCCCGGCCCGTGGCCCCGGATGGCGACGGATCAGGGCCGGTGGCAGCCTGGATGAGAAGACCGTTCGTGTTCGCAGGAGGTGGATGTCCGTGCAGAACCACATCTCGCGCACCGGAAAACTGCTGAGCACTGCCGCGGTTGCAGCTTTGTCGGCCACGCTCTTCCCTGTCGTGGCGGCCCCGCCCGCGGCGGCCGTGACCTGCGACCAGGTTGCCGCCAACCGGGCCCCGACCGCCGCGACGGCCGCCCAGGCGAGGGCTGCCGTGACCTGCCTGATCAACGCGCAGCGCACACAGCGCGGGCTGCCTTCCCTCACCACCAACCAGGCCCTGACGAACGCGGCCCAGCAGCATGCTGTCGCGGCCGTCCAGCTGAAGTGGTGGGGACCGGGCAAGGACCCGCACCGCAATCCCCAGACCGGCTCGACACCGCAGACCCGTATCCAGGCGGCCGGATACTGTCCCCATCCCATCTCGTGGGAGTTCAACGAGATCGCGTACACCGGGTGGGGCGGATCGGGAACTCCGCAGGCCGCCGTCAACTGGTGGATGAACAGCCCCGGCCACCGCGCCATCATCCTCAAGCCGTCGCTGCGCGAGATGGGCCCGTGGGCCCAGCCCGGCTCGGCGGCCCAGGCCGGCGCCTCGTCGCCCGACGCCGGCACCTACGTCGTGACGTTCGGACGCTGCCAGCGGTGAATCCCCCATGGTTCTGGGGACATTGGCGGGGGCGGTCGAGACAACAGGGGCGGCATCGCCACGGGGGTGCCGTACCTCGGGAGTCCTCCGAGGAGCTCCGTACCCGGGTCCCCGGGCCCGCGTATCGGTCCGCCGTCACCTGAGCCCGCTTCAAGGTCCTTGTCCAGCAGTGCTGTTGTATGTCACTCGAATGCAACCATCGGCCGCATTCGAATGTCCGAACGGGTGTCCCGAGGTCTACCACGGGGCGGATCCGGCACGGGCCGGGTGGCAGGAGCCCGTGAGGGGCGACACAGCACAGATGGAGGACCGTGGACACGCGAGGCGGCAGGAACATCGACCCTGCGGACCAGTGGGTTCTCGACCCGGAGACCGGTGACTACCGGCTGCAGGAGGGCACCGGTGACGCCCCGGCCGCCACGGTTCCGGCGCAGGGAGGCCGTCGCGCGCGCCGCGAGGGGGAGCGGCGGTCCGTCCCGGAGCCGGACGAGGGCGGCAGCGGCAGCGGCACGGGCGGGGGCACCCGCCGCGGCGGCGCGGCGAGGTCCCGGAAAGCCAAGCGGTCCACGAAGCGGAAGGTCCTGATGTGGACCGCGGGGACGCTGGGCTTCGTGTTGCTGGCGGGCAGTGCCGGGGCCTATCTGCTGTACCGGCACTTCAACGGCAACATCAGCACGGTGGACGTCGGCTCCGCGGGCAACAAGAACGCGACCAGCGACGACGCGGTGAACATCCTGGTCATCGGCACCGACAGCCGAATAGGCCTGGGCGGGAAGTACGGGGACGCCGGCAGCGTGGGCCACGCCGACACCACGATCCTCTTCCATGTGGCGAAGGACCGGTCGAACGCGACGGCGATGAGCATTCCGCGCGACATGGTCACCGGCATCCCGGCCTGCCCGACCAAGCAGAAGGACGGCTCCACCGAAACGATCAAGGGGACGCCCAAGGCGACGTACGGCCCGCGCTTCAACGAGAGCCTCGGGCAGGAGGGCCGCGACCCGGGCTGCACCATGCGGACCGTCACCGCGCTCACCGGCCTGCCGGTCGACCACTTCATCCTGGTCAACTTCGAGGCCGTGAAGACCCTCTCCACGGCTGTCGGAGGCGTGCCGATCTGCCTCACCCATGACATCGACGACACGGACGAGCGGGGTCAGGGCTCCCATCTGCGCCTGCCCGCCGGCCCGCACACGGTCCAGGGCGAACAGGCCCTGCAGTTCGTCAGGACCCGTCACTCGCTGAAGAACGGCAGCGACCTGGACCGCATCGACCTGCAGAAGCAGTTCCTGAGTTCGATGATCCGTCAGATGAAGTCCGGCGACACCCTCACCGATCCCCGGAAGCTCTTCAAACTGGCGAACGCGGCCACCAAGTCGCTCACGGTGGACACCGGCATCGGCGGTGTCGACAAGCTCACCGCCCTCGCCAAGGACCTCAACCAGGTCGATCCCGAGCACATCACCTTCACGACGCTGCCGGTCGTCGACAACCCGGCCGAGGGGAAGAACCACAGGACCGTCGTGGTCGACGAGACCAGGGCGCCCGCGCTCTTCGCGGCGCTCAAGAACGACGTCTCGCTGACCGAGGTCGAGAAGAAGCCCACGGCCTCCGACGCCAAGCTGAAGGGCCCCAAGGCGGACCCGTCGCAGGTCCGGGTCACCGTCTACAACGGCGGCGGCCCCCAGGGCTCGGCGCAGACCACCCTGGAGTGGCTGCAGAACACCAAGGGCGTCCCCCACTCCACCAACGGCGGCAACGCCCCGGAGGGGCAGCAGGACCGTACGACCCTGGCCTACGCTCCCGGCCAGGCCGACCAGGCCCGGGCCCTCGCCGCGATGATGGGTCTGTCCGCCTCGGCGCTCCACCCCGGCAAGGACGGCTCAGGGGCCGGGACCGACATGACTCTCACCCTCGGACGTGACTTCAAGGGCCCCGGAGTGCCTGTCACCGGCCCGGCCAAGCCCCCGGCCGATGTCCCGCAGTCGCACGCCGACAAGAACGTGTGCGTCGGCTGACAGCGGGCGGACGCGCCTCCCGCACCCGGACGCTCCGGGGAGCCGAACGGGGTAGCTCCGCGTGCACCGGGCCATGGCGGGTTCCAGTCTGGGCCCATGATGAGCATCCGTCCCTGGGTCGTTGTCGAGCCGCCGGACAGCCGTGGGCTGCGGCGGGTCGTCGTGGGCGGAGAGACGGCGGGCCATGCCTGGTCGGAAGCCGGGCTGCGGAGGATCCTCGGGCGCCTCGGTCACCCGGAGGACCTGGATCTGGAGGATCCGGCAACCGTCTGCTGGCGCGGAGGCGACAGCGGGACGTGGCCCGACCGCGCGGGGAGGCGGCACGGGGTCACCGTGCTCATGGTGGCCGGGCTGCTCGCGTCCATGGTCCTCAGCGCGGTCGTCGGGGGGCCCGACGCCTTCGGGGCCCTGACCTTCGCGCAACGGCTCAACGGGATCGTGTTCGTCCTGTCGGGCGCGGTGCAGGGCGCGGCGGCCGTCGCGGCACTCGACTACGGGGGGAAACGGCACTTCCGCGCCTCCGGGGCGATCGTCCTGCTCGGCGTGCTCATCGCGCTCGCCACCGACAGTCTGCTGCTGTTCATGTGGCTCGAAGAGGTGGAGTTCACGCCTTATGCGCTGGTGTTCATGCCGCTTTGGTGCTGGTCCCTGTGGGCCCTGTGCCTTCTTGTACGGAACAGGTCGTGGAAGGAGGTCCCACAGCCCAAGAGGTTCGCGGCCGGAGTGGTCGTCACCGCGCTCCTGACCGGCGTCAGCCTGGCGTATTCGACCATGTACCAGCCTGCGGCGGCCCCGATGCACCTCACTCTGAAGGCGGAATTCGGGAGGTCTCGGGTGGATCGTTCGCTCGGTTTTCTCCAGGTCCCGATGACGCTTTACATGAAGAACACCGGAGGGATTCCGGTGTACATCCTCAATGACGCCTACAGAGTTTCCGGCAGAGGGGGTGAGTACTCCAAGAACCCTGCCGACAGGGACCTGATGCGGGAGTGGCGGGAGAGCGCGGGGCAGCGGGGTGAGGACTCGGGGGAGGCGGAGCGCCACGTCGACCACCTCGTGCACACCACGATCAGCAGCGGGCACTTCTACGGTCCCGGCAACCGGCTCGAAATCGGGGAGGAGTACACGCGCAAGCATGTGTTCCAGCTTCCCAAGGACGCCAAGTACGACATCTTGAGCGTCGACCTCATGATCTCGTACATGAGGAAGGACCGGGGGAAACTCGGAGTGGAGGAATTCAAGACTCCTCATTATTCATGGGATCCGCATGCCGGGCGATACTACTGCGACCCGGAAGGGGGGTGTTTTCAGCAGATCATCCACCACGGGAGAGTGCGGCACAACGACAACCTTGTGAACCTGACGCGCAAGCCGCGCTATGTGACGGCGATCTGGTCCCCGAAACGCGACCCCGAGTCGTTCATCTCCCCGTTCGATTTCAAAGGGGAGACGGGTCTGGGCCGGAAGGAGAGGAGAGAGCTGGGAAGATACGGGGTCGCGAAGGCTCAGATGAGTTACGAGGTCTCCCTCGCGGAGCTGCTGGCTCCGCCCCCTGTTCTGCTGCCGCCGGGTTACTCGAGCCAGGTGCCGACGGCGACCCCGTAGTCCTCGTCGAGGTAAGCGGCGGTCGACCGGCAGTAAGAGGCCCGCTGGCCGATGGTGGACCACAGGTCGTCCCTCGGGACGACCTTGGCGAGCTCGATGATGAGCGGTGCGATCTTGATCGGTGCGCTGACTTTCTCGTTGCTCTCCAGCTCGGCGAGGACGTCGAGCAGGACGTCGGTCTTCTCCTCGGACTTCCAGAAGTCCTTGACTCCTTCCGGGCGCCAACTGCCGGGAACCAGGTCCTTCAGCTCCTCGGGGAGTTCGTCCCCGGCCGACGACTGGAATATGGCGGTGCTGCAGGTCTCGGCCGCCTTGCCGAGGGGGTCCTTCGGCCGGCCCTGGGCCGAGGCCGCCTCCTCCTGCTTGTCGCTGATGCGGGCGGACCGGTCCCGCATGTCCTTCTCGGCTTCGGCCCGGTCCTTGGACGACGACTTGGGATCGTTGAACACCCGCAGCTTCTCGTTCTGCTCGTACACGACCTGAACGAGCGCGTACCGGTGCTTCGGAGGCATGGCCGCGGCCGTACTCGCCGGGGACGTCTCCGGGGTGGCGGCGGCGTCTGCCTGCGCGACGCCCATCTGTTCCTCGAACGCCCGGAGCGAGGCCGTCCGATGGCCCCCCGTCACCGCGCTGCTCAACCCTCCCGTAATCGCCAGCAGCTGTTCTCGCAGCTCCGCGGGTGTCCGGGAGTCGCAGATCATGTCCAGCGCGGACGTCGTGCGCTTCATGACCAGGAGGGCGGAGGACCGCGTCTCGGGCGGCACCCGCGAGTCGTACCCCACCTTCAGGGCGGAGGACACCTGCTTCACGAGTGCGGTCAGCTGTTTTTGGAGCCGCGGAGGTGTGCTGTCGTCACCGGTGGCCGTCAGCGCGATGGTCAGATGCTCGACGCTCTCGATGACCCCTTGCCGGTCCCGCAGCGACGTCCCGGGATCCTTGACCGCTTCGAGCGCGGTGGTCAATTCGTCGACGGTCGGCGCGAGTTCCTCGGGAACGATTCCCTTCGTCTCGTTCAGGCGTGTCGCGGTTTCATCGATTTGTCTCTTCTGTTCCGTGAAGGGGTCGGTATCCCCTTGCTCCGTGTCACCGGAACCCGGCGGCTGTGACGACCGGTCAGAGTCCGGTGTGTGTTCCTGATCCGACGACGCGCCGGTCGGTGCGGAGGTGGTGCCGCTGGGCGTAGGCGTGCCACTCGGTGCGGAGGTCGTACCGCTGGGCGTCGGCGTGCCACTCGGCGTCGACGAGGGAGGCGGACTGTCCCCCGGTGAGGGGGGCGGTGTCGTCCCGACCGCTGACGTCCTGCTCGCGCCGGGGGCCTGGAGCGCTGCTGTCGCATTTGTCAGACCGGCTGGAAACGCGAGCGTCGCGGCCAAGAGGGATGCGTTGACGCTGTGGACGGCGCGTCGCCTGAAGGTTCTGGCCATGGGGGTTCCAGATGCGCTTCGCGGGGTGCTTGCTTCATCCGTTGCGGACCGGGCCCACATTCCACTCTTCACCTGGTCGGTTCCCCCCGCAACGCGGGCGCCGGGCTCGGTGTCGTCCTCGCGGAGTGCGGGACTTGGAAGGTGATCGGGGCGGGCGCGCGGTACGGGATGGGGAGGGGTGTGCGCCGGGCGGAGCGGCGTCCGTAGGGTGGGGCCGACGATGAGGCAGTGGGAGGAGCGGGGCATGGGTGGCTGGAGTGCGAAGGACATGCCCGGGCAGCGGGGACGGGTCGCCGTCGTCACCGGGGCCAACAGCGGGCTGGGGCTCGTCACCGCGCGTGAGCTGGCGCGCGGCGGGGCCCGGGTGGTGCTCGCCTGCCGCAGCGAGACCCGCGGCAGGGAAGCGGCCGAGCGGATCGCCGCCGAAGTGCCCGCTGCGGAGGTGGAGTTCGGCCGCCTCGACCTCGGGGACCTCGCGTCCGTAAGGGAGTTCGCGGACTCCTTCTCCTGTGACCGCCTCGACCTGCTCGTGAACAACGCGGGCGTGATGGCGCTGCCGTACGGGACGACGGCCGACGGGTTCGAGACGCAGTTCGGTGTGAACCACCTCGGGCACTTCGCGCTCACCGGGCTGCTGTTCCCGTTGATCGCGAAGACCCCCGGCGCGCGGATCGTCACCGTGTCGAGCATGGTCCACGCGCTCTCGGACATCGACCTCGACGATCTCGACAGCGAGAAGCAGCCGTATCGCAAGTGGATCGCCTACGGCCGGTCCAAGAGCGCCAATCTCCTCTTCACGCACGAGCTCGCGCGGCGGCTGTCCGCCGCCGGGTCCGATGTCGTCGCGGCCGCGGCGCACCCCGGGTACGCCTCCACCAACCTGCAGACCGCCGGGCCCCGGCTGGAGGGGCGCAAGCGCGCCGAGCGGCTGATGGAGATCGGCAACCGCGTCTTCGCGCAGAGCGCCGAGGCCGGCGCCCTGCCGTCGCTGTACGCGGCCACCGCTCCCGGCGTGCGGCCCGACACCTTCGTCGGACCGTCGTTCGCGATGTGGCGCGGCTCGCCCTCGACGTCCTGGCGGGCCGGCCGGACCCGGGACGACACCAGGGCGGAGCTGCTCTGGGCCGCCTCGGAGCGGCTGACGGGCGTCACGTACGAGGGGCTCAAGGGCTGACACCGCAGGGCCGCGCCCCGGGGGGGGGGACCCGGACCGGTTCAGGCGGCCAGGCCGGGCCAGGCCGGGACCGGACCGGCTCAGGCGGCCCGCACCTCGTACGTCGCCACCCGCACCTCCTCGTCGTCCAGGCACCGCCCGGACTCCAGGTCGAAGCGCTGCTTGAGCAGTGGAGAGGCGACGAACAGGCGGCCCCGGTGGGTTCCGGTCAGCCCGCGGGAGAGCACCGCGGCCCCACTGAACGGATCACGGTTGTCGATCGCGTACGCCCGTCCCGCGCGGTCGGTGAACAGGGCGACCTGGCGGCCGTCCGGGAGGAGGGCGGCGACGCCCCGCCCCGGAGTCAGCAGGGACAGCTCGCAGACCGTGAACCAGCCGCCCTCCAGCAGGAGCTGGAGCGTGAGGGCCGTCGTCGGCCGGGTCGTCTCGGGTGCCAGGGTCATCGCTGGGCACTTCCTTCCAGGGCTTCCAGGGGTCGGTGTCCGATGGTCAGCAGCGGCAGGTCGGGCTTGATCTGGTCGCGCTCGGGGACGAAGCCGACGACCGGGTCCGGGGTGTCGGGGGCGTTCACGAACGACACGAACCGGCCCAGCTTCTCCGGGTCGTTGATGGTCTCGGCCCACTCGTCCCGGTAGTTCGCGACATGCGCGGTCATCAGTGACTCCAGCTCCTCGCAGATGCCGAGCGAGTCCTCCACGACCACCTCGCGAACGTGGTCGAGGCCGCCGGGAATCCGCTCCAGCCAGGTCGAGGTGCGCTCCAGGCGGTCCGCGGTGCGGATGTAGAACATCAGGAAGCGGTCGATCAGACGGACCAGTTCGGCGTCGGACAGGTCCTGGGCCAGCAGGTCCGCGTGGCGCGGGGTCGCGCCGCCGTTGCCGCCGACGTAGAGGTTCCAGCCGTTGGAGGTGGCGATGATGCCGAAGTCCTTCGACTGGGCCTCGGCGCACTCGCGGGCGCACCCGGAGACCGCCGACTTGAGCTTGTGCGGGGACCGCAGACCCCGGTAGCGCAGCTCCAGGTCGATCGCCATCCGCACCGAGTCCTGCACGCCGTACCGGCACCAGGTCTGTCCGACGCAGGACTTCACCGTCCGCAGCGACTTGCCGTACGCGTGCCCGGACTCGAAGCCGGCGTCCACCAGCCGTGCCCAGATCAGCGGGAGCTGCTCCACCCGAGCACCGAACAGGTCGATCCGCTGACCGCCGGTGATCTTCGTGTAGAGCCCGAAGTCCCGTGCCACCTCGCCGATCACGATGAGCTTCTCGGGAGTGATCTCGCCGCCGGGGATGCGCGGCACGATCGAGTACGAGCCGTTCTTCTGGAGGTTGGCGAGGAAGTGGTCGTTGGTGTCCTGGAGCGCGGCCTGTTCGCCGTCCAGGACGTAGCCGTCGGCGCCGATCGTGGGGGCGAGGGAGGCGATGATCGAGCCGACGGCGGGCTTGCAGACCTCGCAGCCGTCACCGCCCCGGGCGTCCTCGCGGCCGTACCGGTCCAGCAGCGTCCGGTACGAGGCGATCCTGAGCGCCAGGACGATCTCGTACAGCTCCTCGCGGGTCTGCCCGAAGCAGCCGCACAGGCCCTTGTCGATCTCGACGCCGCTCGCCTCCAGCTCGGCGGTGACCAGCTGGCCCAGTACCTTGACGCAACTGCCGCAGCCCGTACCGGCCTTGGTGCACTTCTTGACCTCGGGCACGGTGGTGCAGGAGTGCTCGGTCACCGCGCCGCGGATCGTGCCCTTGGTGACGTTGTGGCAGGAGCAGACGACCGCCTCGTCCGGCAGCGCGGACGGGCCGAGCTGCACCGGGGCGCCCGCCCCCGCCGGCAGGACCAGGGACTCCGGGGAGACCGGCGGGACCGAGCCGGTGAACGCGCGCAGCGTGCCGTACGCCTCCGCGTCGCCGATCAGGATGCCGCCGAGCAGTGTGCCGTCCCGGCCGATGACCAGCTTCTTGTACAGGCCCGCGCGGGAGTCGGAGTAGACGACGTCCAGGCAGTCCTCGGTGGTGCCGTGGGCGTCGCCGAAGGACGCCACGTCGACGCCGAGCAGCTTGAGCTTGGTGGACAGGTCCGCGCCCGTGAACGCCCTCTCGTCCTCGGCGATGGTCGCCGCGGCCGTCTCCGCCTGCTCGTAGCCGGGCGCCACCAGGCCGTACACCCGGCCGTCCGCCGCCAGCGCGCACTCGCCGATCGCGAACACCCGTGCGTCGGTGACCGTACGGCACTGCTCGTCGACGGTGATGCCGCCGCGCTCGCCGACCGTCAGACCGCAGTCGCGGGCCAGTTGGTCGCGGGGGCGGACACCGGCGGAGAACACCACCAGGTCGGTGGCGAGTTCGGAGCCGTCGGAGAGCTTCATGCCGGTGACCGCGCCGTCCTCGCCGACCACGATCGCCTGTGTGCCCACGCCCGTGTGGACGGACAGGCCCATGTCCTCGATCGTGCGCAGGAGCGCGGCCCCGCCGCCCTCGTCGACCTGCACCGGCATCAGCCGGGGCGCGAACTCCACGATGTGGCTGGTGAGTCCGAGGCCCTTGAGCGCACCCGCGGCCTCCAGCCCCAGCAGACCGCCGCCGACGACGGCTCCGGTCGTCGCCCGCGACCTCGCGTACTCCTCGATGGCGAGCAGGTCGTCGATCGTGCGGTAGACGAAACAGCCCTCGGCGTCCTTGCCGGGGACCGGCGGGACGAACGGGAAGGAACCGGTGGCCAGGACGAGGGTGTCGTAGCCGACCGTCAGACCGGACCTGGCCGTCACGGTGCGCGCGGCCCGGTCGACCGACTCGGCCGGGTCGCCGACGTGCAGTTCGATGCCGTGCCCGCGGATGAACTCCATGTCGGTCATGGAGAGGTCCTCGGGGGTCTTCCCGGAGAAGTACGAGGTGAGGGCGACGCGGTCGTAGGCGGGGCGCGGCTCCTCGCACAGCACGACCACGCGGTGCGTGGCGGTCAGACCGCGTTCGGCGAGCGCTTCGAGGAAGCGCTGGCCGACCATGCCGTGGCCGACGAGCACGATCGTGGGGCGGGGCCGGCCCCCGTCGGTAGCGGTCGTGGACATCAGGAGCCTCCATCGTTGGTGAGCAGGTGGAGCAGGGGGGCGCCGTCCGCAGGGAGCGGCTCGGCTCCCTCCCAGGCGCGGGCGAGCGCGCCGACGGTGCCGAGTTCGCCGACGAGAACCCCGCCGACCAGGCGGTCGTCGCGGACGACGACCTTGCGGTAGGTGCCGCGGGTGGCGTCCGTGAGCTGGACGACGTCGTCGCCCGGGCGTGGTTCGGTCTCGCCGAACGCGGCCAGGTCGAAGGGAGCGAGGCCGGAGGGTGTGGGTCCGGCGGGGGTGTCCCGTCCGGTCAGGGTGAGCCGGGTCAGGGAACGGGTGCCGGAGTAGCGGGCGTTCGCGTCCCCCGCGAGCAGTTCGGCCAGCAGGTCCGCCTGTTCGAGGGCGGGGGCGGCGAGACCGTAGACCGTGCCGTCGTGCTGGGCGCAGTCCCCGAGGGCGCGGACGTGCGGGTCGCTGGTGCGCAGTTCGTCGTCGACGAGGACGCCCTTGTGGACGGCGAGACCGGCCTCCTCGGCCAGGCCCACGCGCGGACGCACCCCGCAGGCCAGCACCACCAGGTCGGCGTCGAGCGCGTAGCCGTCGGCCAGTTCCACCGAGCGGACCGCGCCGCCCAGGCAGCGCACGTCCCGTACCCGGCACTCGGTGTGCACCTCGACGCCGAGGTCGAGCAGATGCCGCAGCACCAGCTTCGAGGCGCTCGGGTCGAGCTGGCGCTCCATGAGCCGCTCGGCCTGCTGGGCGAGGACCACCTGGGCGCCGCGCACGGCGAGCGCCCGGGCGGCGGAGACGCCCAGCAGACCACCGCCGACGACGACCGCCCGCACCCCCGGCCGCAGCGCCTTCGACAGGCCCAGGCAGTCGTCCATGGTGCGGAACGCGTGGACGCCCTCGGGCAGTTCGTGGTCGGGACCGAACAGGCCACGCAGCGGCGGCAGCACCGGGTTGGAGCCGGTGGCCAGGACCAGCGTGTCGTATGCGATCTCCGTACCGTCCGCGCAGCTCACGGTCCGCGCGAGGCGGTCGATGCCGGTGACCCGGGCGCGGACCAGCTCCGGCGGGGCCGGGAGCGAGATCACCTCCGGCTCGTAGCGTCCGGCCAGCACCTCGGCGAGCAGCACCCGGTTGTAGGGCCGGTGCTCCTCCTCGCCGACGACCAGCGCGGACCCGCCGAGCTCACCGAGCCGCCGGGCGAACCGGACGCCCGCGAGGCCGGCGCCGATCACCACCACACGCGTATTCGAGGTCATGACCACACCGTGCGGTGCCGGTGTTACCCGGTGGCATCACCTCTGTTTCCCGGGAGGAACGCTGCCCTCAGCCGGGGCGGGACGGCGGTGTGAGGCCGCGGGGGAGGGTACGGAGCGAGGTGCAGGGGGAGCGGGCCGGGCGAGGTGCAGGGGGAGCGGGCCGGGCGAGGTGTCGGGGAAGCGGGCCGGCGGGCGCGGTGGTCCGCCGCGCGAACCTCTGGAATCGCTCAAGCTTCACGGGGTCCGTGCATCGCGCATCCACCCGTCCCTTAGGGTCGCGATCATGCCCGACATATCGCTGACCATGCTTCTTGTGCTCTGTGCCGCCGCTCTGGCGGCCGGCTGGATCGACGCGGTGGTCGGCGGCGGAGGGCTGCTCCTGCTGCCCGCCATGCTGCTCGGACTGCCCGCCGGCACCTCGGCGGCGTACGCGCTCGGCACGAACAAGGCGGTCGCGATCGTCGGCACCACGGGTGCCGCGGTGACGTACGCGCGCAAGACACCCGTGGACGTGCGGCTGGCCGTACGGATCGGCCTCGCGGCCCTCGCCGGTTCGACCGGGGGCGCGTTCGTCGCGGCCGGGCTGAGCACCGACGTGCTCAAGCCGGTCGTCATGGTCGTCCTGCTCGCCGTCGGTACCTTCGTGATCCTGCGGCCCGCCTTCGGCACGGCGCCGCCGACCACCCCGGTCAGCGCGCGCCGCGTCCTCGCCGCGATCGGCCTGGCGGGCCTCGGCATCGGCTTCTACGACGGGCTCATCGGCCCCGGCACGGGCACGTTCCTCGTACTCGCCCTCACCGCGCTGCTCCACCTCGACCTGGTGACGGCCTCCGCCACCGCGAAGATCGTCAACTGCTGCACCAACGCGGGCGCCCTCGCGACCTTCGCCTGGAAGGGCACGGTGTTCTGGGAACTGGCCGCCCTGATGGCGGTGTTCAATCTGGCGGGCGGCATGGTGGGGGCGCGGACCGCGCTCAAGCAGGGCAGCGGGTTCGTCCGGGCGGTCCTGCTGACGGTGGTGTTCGCGCTGGTGGCGAACCTGGCGTACCAGCAGTGGCTCGCCTGAACCCGGGACCTCGGCAGCCGCCCGCGGCCGTCTGAACCCGGGACCTCGGCAGCCGTCAGCGACCCGCCTGAACCCTCGGCGGTGGTCCGCGGCTCGCCCTGGACTGCCGGCGGCGGCCCGGGGCCCGCCCGACCCCGGCGCCGCTCCGCCGCTCGCCCGGGCTACCGGCTGCTGCCGGTGAGATGGGCGAAGACGACCACGTTCCCCTGGTAGCCCGTCGTCGGCGAGTAGCCGCCGCCGCAGGTGATGACCCGCAGCTCGGGCCGGCGCGCGGCGCCGTACACCTTCGCGTCGGGGAAGGAGCGGGAGTCGTACACCTCGACGGCGTCGACGGTGAAGACGGCCGTCCTGCCGTCGAGCCGGTCCACCTCGACCTTGCTGCCCGTGCGGAGCGAGCCCAGGTCGTAGAAGACGGCGGGGCCCTCCGCGTTGTCGACGTGCCCGGCCACGATCGCGGTGCCGCGTTCACCGGGGCTGGTCCCGGCCTCGTACCAGCCCGCCAGGTTCTTCTTCCGCGCGGGCGGCACGTCCAGGCCGCCCTGCGGGGTGAGGCCGAGGCCGATCAGGGGGGCGTCCACGCCGATCGCGGGGATGCGGATGCGGTCCGGCGGGGAGTGGGGCATCGCGGGGCCCGTGGACCGCGCGCTGTCCCCGGCGGCCGCCGACTGCGCCGCGGACGGCTGGGGAGGCGGGTGCGCCTCGGCGCCGCTGCCCAGCAGCCAGGCACCCGAGCACAGGGCGACGACCGTGACCGACGCTATGACGGCATTGCTGACCCGGCGCACGCGAGCCTCCTCACGGGTTCCCTTCCGGGGTGGGACCGGCCGGCGCCCGCGACGGCCGTGGGGTGTTCGACGATGCCGGTCCCTTCCCCCTCCGGGCCGCGAGGGGCGTCGGGCCACGGAGGGGGAGGGACGGCGGTACCGGCGGACGGACAGCGGAGGGTGTCCGTCAGATCCCGTCGCCTCTCGCCCGGCGATGCAGGAGCCAGGTACCGCCCGCGGCGGCGACGGCCAGTGCCGCCACTCCCGCCGCGGTCTGAACGGGGTCGGGGCCCAGCGCGCCGCCGACACCCGTGTCCACATGCCCGCGCGGCTGGACCTGCTCGCGCGTGGCGGCGAGGGTCACCAGGAGGTCGCCGGTGACGCGCCGGCCGTGCGAGCACGTCGCGACGATCTCGTACGTTCCCGGCTGCGCGCTCGGCGGCACCTGGAACTGGCCGATCGCGTCGTGCTCGTGCGCGCTGGCGGCGAGCGTGAAGGAACCGCCGCCCACCGCGCCCGCGTCCCCGCTCGCGGTGCCGTCCGAGCCGCACGCGGCCGTGTTGACGGTGACGTCCTCGCCGGGGACGACGCTGGAGGGGAACACCTCCAGACTTCCGGCGTCCCCGCCGTACACGGGCGCGGCGGCCAGCCCCGCGACGGCGACGGCGAGCGCGGTACCGGTCAGCAGACGGGCGGTACGTCGCATCGTGCCAGCTCCTCCGAGGGGGCACGGCCCGCGGCACCCCCAAGTGCCGCAGCGTCGGTCGCACCCCTGCCCTTCCGAGGTAAAGGGCGCATGACCGCGGCCGCTCTCTGACGGAGCGTCAGAAATGATGTGAACGGGTGTCAGACGGAACGCCGGGCGGGGCGGGAGCCCCGGCATTCCGGCAGGTCACCGGCGTGAATCCCTTGTACCGCGCACGGGAATCCGAAGGAGCCGGGGCGCGGGTGTGAATGGGTGACCCAGGGGTTGTCCGCCGGGGAGTCCGGGGTCGTCCGCCGAGGGTGCGGGCTCGCTCGCCGGGGAGTCCGAGTCCGTCCGCCGGAAGGACGGGCCTGTCCGCCATGAGTCCGGGATCGTCCGCCGACGGGGGCCTGGCCGGCCCGCGGTGTCCCCGGTCTGGTGGTCCGCGGGCGCCCCGGCCCGCAGCCCGCCGGTCGGCCCGCCTGCCGGCCGAGGGGGACGGTCTTCCCCGAGGGCCGGACGAAACGCCCGCTCGAACACGTTTCCACCGTCACCGCGAAGACGGGTGTGCGTGTGAGCGTGTACCGGCCGGTGCGGGAGGACTATCGGCCGTCGGGGACGGACATGCTCCCCGGGAGCCGTGGGCAGGCGAACCTGACGGCGCCTGCCCACGGCGACCGGGGAACTCCGGACTCTGCGCGACTCTGCGCGGCTCTTCGCGGCCGGAAGGCGTCCGGCGCGGGTCAGCCCACGGAGACCGCCGACCAGGCCGCCGCCACGGCGGCGTACTCGGCGCTGCCCGCCCCGTAGAGGTCCTTGGCCGCGTTCAGTGTGGCGGTGCGCGCGCCCGCGTACTTCGTCGACGAGGTCATGTAGACCGTCAGCGCGCGGTACCAGATCCTGCCCACCTTGTCGTGCCCGATGCCGGACACCGTGGAGCCGTTGCAGGTGGGGGAGTCGTAGCCGACACCGTTGACGGTCTTCGCCCCGCTGCCCTCCGAGAGGAGGTAGGCGAAGTGGTTGGCGACGCCGGAGGAGTAGTGGACGTCCAGGTTGCCGACCGAACTGCTCCAGCAGTCGGCCGAGTTGCCGTCCTTGGAGGGTTTGTCCATGAAGCGGAGGGCGGGTTTGCCGAAGCCGGGGCGGACGATCTCCTCGCCGATCAGGTAGTCACCGGCGTCCGAGGAGTTGTTCGCGTACCACTCCACCATCGTTCCGAAGATGTCGGACGTCGCCTCGTTCAGGCCGCCGGACTCGCCCGAGTACGTCAGCGCGGCCGTCTTCGAGGTGACGCCGTGCGACATCTCGTGCCCGGCGACGTCCAGCGCGACGAGCGGCCCGAACGTCGAGCCGTCCCCGTCCCCGTACGTCATGCAGAAGCAACTGTCGTCCCAGAAGGCGTTGTTGTATTTGTTGCCGTAGTGCACGCGGTTGTACGAGCCCTTGCCGTCGCCCGCGATGCCGTTCCGCCCGTGGACGTTCTTGTAGTAGTCCCAGGTCTCGTTCGTGCCGTACTGCGCGTCCACCGCGGCGGAGGATCGGTCCGAAGTCGCGCCCGTGCCCCAGTGGTTGTCGGCGTCGGTGAAGAGCGTCGCGGGCGCCCGGCTGATGCAGATCCCGAAGATGCACAGGTCCGTCTTGTTCGCCGCGTCGCCCGTGTACGTGTTCCCGCGCGTCGGGTCCTTCAGCTGGTACGTCGATCCGGACTGCGTCGTCTCCAGCGGAACCGTGCCGCCGTAGAGCGAGTTGCCGTCGCCCGTCGCCGTCTCGACGCTGTCCCAGGCGTCGATCCGCGCGCCGGTGCGGGCGTCGGTCAGCACCGTGCGCGCGACCGGGTTGCCGAGCCGGTCCTGGCCCACCGCGTCGGTGCGCCAGGCGAGCCTCGGATTTCCGTGCAGGGCGTCGACGATCAGCCGCGGTCTCGCCGTCACCTTCTTCAGCGCCTCACCGGCGTTGGCGGCGCGCAGCGCGTTCACCGCCAGGCCGGCCGCCTTCGCGCCGGAGAGTTCCGGGGTGACGTCGGCCAGCGAGATGGCCTTGCTCGTCGCGCGGTTCGCGCCTCGGTACGAACCGTCCGGGGCCAGGTGGACCACGAAGTCGCCGCCCAGCACGGGCAGTTCGCGATAGGTCCGGTCGTAGCGCACGTGCTGGGTGCCGTCCTTGTCGACGACGACGTCCCGGACGGTGGTGTGCTGAGCCGCGGTGAGACCCAGGTTCGCGGCGTGGGCCGCCAGTACCGAGGCCGCGTTCTCGACGGCGGTCGCCCGGGTCGGCCCGCTGTCGGCGTTCGCGGCCGGGGCGAGCGCGGCGGCCAGCAGGGTGGCGGCGGTCACGGCGGCGCCGGCGGTGGCGAGAGAGGAACCTCGGATGTGCCGTATTCGACTCATCGGTCTCCTTGGAAAGGTGCCTTGGGGAGGGCGTGTGGGGGGAGGGGCCTGTGGGGGAGGCGCTGGAAGTCCGAACCGATTTAAAGGTGCATGACATGTCATGTCCATAGAGATTGCCGAGTGCGTGCGGGATGCGGCGAGAATCGTTTCCGTACCCTCACGAATGGAGCGATCATGGAACTGCCGGCCTGCCTGGCCGTCCTGACCACGACGGACGCGGCGGAGAAGGCCGAGGCGCTGGCCCGGGGCGCGGTGGCGGCGCGGGTCGCGGCCTGTGCCCAGATCTCGGGGCCGGTCACCTCCGTCTACCACTGGGAGGGCGCCGTGGAGACGGCCTCCGAATGGCGGATCCAGTTCAAGACGACCGCGGCGCGCTACCCGGCGCTGGAGGCGTATCTCCTGGACGCCCACGACTACGACACACCCGAGATCATCGCGACACCGGTCGTGGCGGGAAGCCCGGACTATCTGCGCTGGCTGGAGGAGGAGACGGCCCCTTGAGCCCGGTCGGCCCCCGCGGCGAAGCGGAGTTGCCCTTCTTCGTCTACGGCACCCTGCGGCCCGGCGAGCACAACCACGACCTGTTCCTGCGCGGCCGTACCCGCTCCGAGGAGCCCGGGCGGATGCGCGGGCTCGCGCTGTACGCGGGGCCCGGATACCCGTACGCCGTCGACGAACCCGGTGGCGCGGTGTGCGGCGAGATCGTGACCGCCCGGCCGGAGGCGTACGAGCAACTGCTGGAGGAACTGGACGAGTTGGAGGAGTACGTCCCGGGCGACGCGCGCAGCCTGTACGAACGCGTCGCACGTGACGCCGTGCGGGCGGACGGCGTCACGGTCGTGCGGGCCTGGGTGTACGTCGCCGCGCCCGCGGTGGCGGCCCGCCTGCGGTCCGGCGGCAAGCCGATCGAGGACGGGGACTGGCGCGGAGGCGGGGACGGGGACGCGGACAGGCATGGGGGCGGGGACGGGGACGGGGGAGACGGTCCGGCGGGCGGGGCCGGCTGAGGCGCGCCCGTGCGGCGGGAGAGCGGGCGTGCGGCGGGAGAGCGGGCGTGCGGCGGGGGAGAGAGGCCCGGCGCGCGTGGGCAGGGGGAGGGAGGCCCGGGGTGTGCCCGCCGCGCGTGACGCACCTGTGCGGCTGGGCGGGGCCGGGGTGTGACCGCTGTTCCGCCACGTGCACCCGTGCGGGTGGCCGTTCCGTGCGCCCCCGGAGCCGCGGCCCGTCCCGCCTCTAGGGTGCGGCCATGGCCGACCGCGACTTGACCCGACGACGTCTCCTCGCGCTCAGCGGGGCGGCCGTCGGCGCCGCCCTGGGCATCGGAATCAGCTCCTGCTCGACGCAGGAGCCCGAGCCGGGCAAGCACCCCGGCCCGGGCTCCACGGAAGCACCCGGGACCGTCGGGAAGTCCGGGCCGCAGGACCCGAGCGCCCGCTGACGGCCCGCCCACCCCGTCAGTCCTTCCGCGCCGCCTCCACCCGTACCGCGCACACCTTGAACTCCGGCATCCGGGAGACCGGATCCAGGGCCGGGTTGGTGAGCGTGTTGGCGCGGCCCTCGCCGGGCCAGTGGAAGGGCATGAACACGGTGTCGGGGCGGATGGCCGTGGTGAGCCGGGCCGGCGCGACGGCCCGGCCGCGCCTCGACACCACCGTCACGGCGTCCCCGTCCGCCGTGCCGAGCCGTTCGGCCAGCCGCGGATGCATCTCCACGTACGGGCCGGGCGCTGCGGCGTTCAGTTCGTCCACGCGCCGCGTCTGCGCCCCCGACTGGTACTGGGCCACCACCCGCCCGGTGGTCAGCAGCACCGGGTACTCGTCGTCCGGCTCCTCGGCGGCGGGCCGGTGCGACACGGGAACGAACCGCGCCCGGCCGTCCTCGGTGGCGAACCGTTCGAGGAAGAGGCGCGGCGTGCCCGGATGCTGCCCGGAGCCGGAGCCGGAGCCGGAGCCGGAGCCGGAGCCGGAGCCGCCCGTCGCCGAGGTGTCCGCGACCGCCGGATTCCCGGTCGGGGTCTTCCGGAAGGCGCCCGGGGCCTCCGGGTCCGTGCCCCGGGCTTCGGCGCCCGTGTCCGGGATCCCCGGGGCCGGGCAGGGCCAGAACACCCCGTTCTCCTCGGCCAGCCGGCGGTAGGTGATCCCCGAGTAGTCCGCCGGACCCCCCGCACTCGCCCGGCGCAGTTCCTCGAAGACCTCCTCCGGGTCGGTGGGAAAACCCTTCTCCACGCCGAGGAGGGCGGCGAGTCCGTGCAGCACCTCCAGGTCGCTGCGCACCCCCTCGGGAGGGGTGAGCGCGCGCCGGCGGAGCAGTACACGGCCCTCCAGGTTCGTCGTCGTGCCGGTCTCCTCGGCCCACTGGGCGACCGGCAGGACGACGTCCGCGAGGGCGGCGGTCTCGGAGAGGACGACGTCGGCGACCGCGAGGAAGTCCAGCGACTTCAGGCGTTCCTCGACGTGCGCGGCGCGGGGCGCGGACACCACCGGGTTCGACCCCATCAGCAGCAGGGAGCGGATGTCCGTCCCCATCGCGTCGAGGAGCTCGTACGCGCTGCGCCCGGGTCCGGGCAGCGTGGCGGGGTCGACGCCCCACACCTCGGCCACGTGCCGCCGTGCGTCCGGATCGGTGAGCTTGCGGTAGCCGGGCAGCTGGTCGGCCTTCTGGCCGTGTTCGCGCCCGCCCTGCCCGTTGCCCTGCCCGGTGAGACAGCCGTATCCCGACAGCGGCCGGCCCGGACGGCCGGTGGCCAGGCACAGGTTGATCCAGGCGCCCACGGTGTCGGTGCCCTTGGACTGCTGCTCGGGCCCGCGCGCGGTCAGCACCATCGCGTTCTCCGGCTCGCAGAACATCCGCACGGCGGCGCGGAGTTCGGGAACGGACACCCCCGTGATCCGTTCCACGTACTCCGGCCAGTGCGCCATCGCGGCCGCCCGCGCCTCCTCCCAGCCGCTCGTACGGCCCCGGACGTACTCCTCGTCCGTACGCCCCTCGGCGACGACCAGATGCAGCATCCCGAGCGCGAGCGCCAGATCCGTCCCCGGGCGCGGTGCCAGGTGCAGGTCCGCCTGCTCGGCCGTGCGGGTGCGGCGCGGGTCGACGACGATCAGCGTGCCGCCGTTCTCCTTCAGCTCGGTGACGAACCGCAGCGCGGGCGGCATCGTCTCGGCGAGGTTGGAGCCGACGAGGATCACGCATCCGGTCCGCGGAACGTCCTCCAGCGGAAAGGGCAGCCCCCGGTCGAGACCGAAGGCCCTGATACCGGCCGCCGCCGCGGACGACATGCAGAAGCGGCCGTTGTAGTCGATCTGCGAGGTGCGAAGGACGACGCGGGCGAACTTCCCGAGGGCGTAGGCCTTCTCGTTCGTCAGTCCGCCGCCGCCGAACACCCCGCAGGCGTCCGGCCCGTGGTCCGCGCGTGTACGGGCGAGACCCTCGGCGATCCGGGCCAGCGCCTCGTCCCAGCCCGCGGGCCGCAGGACGCCCCCGGTGCGCACGAGCGGCGAGGTGAGCCGCACCCGGGACGACAGCAGCGCGGGCGCCGTGCGCCCCTTGCCGCACAGCGCGCCCCGGTTCACCGGGAAGTCCGGGCGCTCGGTCACCGCGACGCCGCCGCCCGGCGCGGGCGTCAGGTTCATCCCGCACTGCAGGGCGCAGTACGGGCAGTGGGTGGGCGTCACGGAGGCGGTCATGGCCCCCAGCCTGCGGCGGGCGTGTTACGCGCCGGGGAGGCAGGCGTTACACGGCCGGTGCGGAGACCTCCCGGCGGCGCCGGGTACGCGGTGAGGTCTCCCGGCTCGTCGGCGTCGGCTCGTCGGTGTCGGCTCGTCGGCGTCAGCGGGCCGCCGCCAGCGCCCGGGTCACCCCGCGCTCCTTCGGGCCGAGGAAACGCGGATCCGGCTCGAACACCGCGTCCAGCGCGGCCTTGCCCGCCGCGAAGACCTCCCGGGTGTTGCCGTAGTACCAGGTGACGTCGTGCCTGGCGGCCACGCCGATGCCGTACGAGCGCACCCCCGCCGCCCGGCACAGGGCGAGAGCCCGGCGGATGTGGAAGTCCTGGCTGATCAGGACGGCCTCGTGGACACCGAAGATCTTCCGGGCACGGACGCAGGAGTCCCAGGTGTCGAAGCCGGCGTAGTCGCTGACGATCCGCCGGCCGGGCACCCCGTGCGCGGTGAGGTAGGCGCGCATCGCGTCGGGCTCGTCGTAGTCCTCGCGGCTGTTGTCGCCGGTGACGAGGACGACCTCGATCCGGCCGGCCCGGTACAGCTTCGCGGCGGCGTCCAGGCGGTGGGCGAGATACGGGGACGGCTCGCCGTCCCACAGGCCCGCGCCGAACACGATCGCGACCCCGGTGCGCGGGGCGTCCGCCGTCGTCCGCAGCCGGTCGCCCGTCGACACGTGCAGCCAGGTCGCCGGGAGCAGCGCCAGGACGCACAGGAGCATCAGCGCCTGCACGGCCCGCCGTTGCCCCCTGCGCGTACGCGGCAGGCGGGGCCTGCGGAAGCTCGGGCGCTTCGGGCGCGGCAGACGCGGCATGATCGATGTCCCCCAGGTGTCGTCACTCGCGACGGCGCGCGGGCCCGTGTCCCCGGGAAGGCCGGCGCCGGATCCCGCGCCGGGTCCCGCGTGCCCGTTCAGCAGATGAAGACGCATCGTAGGACCGTTCGGTTCGCCCGGATGTCCCGGCCCGGGCTTTTTTGACAGGAGAGAGCCGCAGGTGGAGACCCTCACAGCGCGCCGCCGCCGTTCGGTGAACCGCTGGAAAACGTCCGTCACGCCCACGCAACGGCCCGGCAACTTCCTCCCGCCAGGATCGACGTATGACGGCCTCGAACTCCTCTCGCGACGCGTTCTCCCACGGCCTCGGCGGCCCGCCGCCCCGCGGCGCCGACCTCGAAGGCCACCTCGGCAACGCGGCGCAGCTCCTGAACCGGATCGCCGGCCAGCTCGGCAGCAGCCTCGCTCTCGTCTCGCCCGACGGCACCCGCCGCCCGCCGCCGCCCGCCCTCGTCCTGGTCGCCCACGGCAGCCGTGACCCGCGCGCGCTCGCCACCGTACGCACCCTGATGGAACGCGTGCGCGAGCTGCGCCCGCACCTGCCCGTGCACCTCGGCCACATCGAGCTCAACGAGCCCCTCCTCGGCGACACGCTCGCCTCCCTGGCCGGCCGGCAGGACACCGTCCTCGTACCGCTGCTGCTCGGCCGCGGCTATCACGTCCGGCGCGACATCCCCGAGACCGCCGCCGCCGTGCCCGGCCTGAACGCCCGTGTCGCCGGCCCGCTCGGTCCGCACCCGCTGCTCGTGGAAACCCTCTACGCCCGCCTCGTGGAGGCCGGATGGCGCACCCGGATGAGTGACGCGGCCCGCCGCGCGAGCGCCGTCGTCCTCGCGTCCGCCGGATCGCGTGCCCCGGACTCGGCCGCCGACACCCGCCGCACCGCCCAGCTGCTCGCCGAACGCCTCGGTGTCCCGGTCGTCCCGGCCTACGCCTCCGCCGCCGCGCCCACCGTCCCCGCCGCCGTGCGCTCGCTGGCCGCCCGGGGCCGCCACCGGATCGCCGTCGCCTCGTACTTCACCGCCCCCGGCCGTTTCGCCACGCAGTGCGCCGAGCAGGCCCCCTGGATCTGCGCCCGGCCGCTGGGCGACCACCCGGCGATGGCCCGCCTCGTCCTGCACCGCTACGACCAGGCCGTAGCGGCCCCCGAGTCCACCCCGGAGCGCACCCTGGTCCCGGCCTGAACCCGGCGCTTCTCCCCGCGCCCGGCACCGCGCCGACGTCGTCCCCGCCCCGATTGTCACCGTCTGCGTCTAGGGTCGGTGCATGGAAGGCATGGCACCGAGGACCGAAGACACCGCACGACAGGCACCCGAAGACACCGCACCACAGGCCCACGAGAACCACACGGCCCATGACGAGTACGACCTGTCGGCCGTCGAGCGCTGGGCCGCCGAGCCCGACAAACGACCGGGCCGCACCGCCTTCCAGCGCGACCGCGCACGCGTGCTGCACTCCGCGGCCCTGCGCCGCCTCGCGGGCAAGACCCAGGTCGTCACGCCCGGAACCCTTCCCCAGGTGCTCGGCGCCGCCGGATCCGGCGGCGCGCCCATCCAGGTGTGGGACGCCAGCCCGCGCACCCGGCTGACCCACTCCCTGGAGTGCGCCCAGGTGGGCCGCGAGCTGGGCGCCGCCCTGGGCTGCGACCCGGACCTGGTCGAGGCGGCCTGCCTCTCGCACGACCTGGGCCACCCTCCCTTCGGACACAACGGCGAACAGGCGCTCAACGAATTCGCCGAGGACTGCGGCGGATTCGAGGGCAACGCCCAGTCGCTGCGCCTGCTCACCCGGATCGAGCCCAAGCGCTTCGTGCGCAGCCGCATGGTCACCTCGGCCGCCGCCGGCGCGGGCGACGACCTCGTCAGCGTCGGCCTCAACCTCACCCGCGCCGCCCTCGACGCCGCCACCAAGTACCCGTGGCCGAGAGGCGCCCGTCCCGACGATCCGAAGTCGCCGAAATTCGGGGTCTACGAGGACGACCGGCCGGTGTTCGACTGGATCCGCGAGGGCGCGCCCGGCACCCGTACGTGCTTCGAGGCCCAGGTGATGGACTGGGCCGACGACGTCGCGTACTCGGTGCACGACGTCGAGGACGGCCTGCACGCGGGCCACATCGACCCGGCCAGCCTGTACGCCGGACCGGAACGCCGGGAGATCTTCGCCGTGGCCGTCGGGCGGTACGTGCCCGGGGACACCGATGCCGCCGAGCTGGCCGAGGCCCTCGACCGGCTCCTCGGCCAGGAGTGGTGGCCGCACGGGTACGACGGATCGGCCGTCGCGCAGGCCCGCCTGAAGGACGCCACCAGCCAGCTCATCGGCCGCTTCTGCCTGGCCGCGGAGGGCGCCACCCGCGCCCGGTACGGCAGCGGACGCCTCACCCGGTACGCGGCGGAACTCGTCGTCCCGCGGGCCGCCAGGCTGGAGTGCGCCGTCCTCAAGGCGGTCGCCGACCGGTACGTGATGCAGCGCGCCGAACAGGAGCTGCTCCGCGCCGACCAGCGGGTCGTGGTCGCCGAACTGGCCGAGGCGCTCACCGCCCGCGCCCCCGAGGTACTGGACCCGCAGTTCCGGGCGCTGTTCGACCAGGCGGCCGACGACCGTGCCCGCAAGCGCGTGATCGTGGACCAGATCGCATCGCTCACCGACGCCTCGGCGCGTTCCCTGCACCTCAGACTCACCACGCGTTCCCATGGGGGCGGACAAGTGTGACCCTGCGTGGCCTGATCGGGCCACTACCCCTTCCCGCATCACGCTCCGTGCGGGAGGCTCGCATATGGCGACATCCTTACGAGGAGGCATCAAGTGGTCGACGCGGATCAGACATTCGTCATCGTCGGAGGAGGCCTGGCAGGAGCCAAGGCGGCCGAGACGCTCCGAGCGGAGGGCTTCACCGGCCGCGTGATACTGATCTGCGACGAGCGCGACCACCCCTACGAACGTCCGCCGCTGTCCAAGGGCTACCTCCTCGGCAAGGAGGGACGCGACAGCGTCTTCGTGCACGAACCCGCGTGGTACGCGCGGAACGACATCGAGCTGCACCTCGGCCAGACCGTCGACGCGATCGACCGCGCGGCCAAGACCGTCCGCTTCGGTGACGACGGCACCCTCGTCCACTACGACAAACTGCTCATCGTGACCGGCGCCGAGCCGCGCCGCCTCGACATCCCGGGCACCGGCCTCGCCGGCGTCCACCACCTGCGCCGCCTCGCCCACGCCGAGCGCCTCAAGGGCGTCCTCGCCGCGCTCGGCCGGGACAACGGCCACCTCGTCATCGCCGGAGCCGGCTGGATCGGCCTGGAGGTCGCCGCCGCGGCCCGCGAGTACGGCGCGGAGGTCACCGTCGTCGAACCCGCTCCGACCCCGCTGCACAACGTGCTCGGCCCCGAGCTGGGCGAGCTCTTCACCGAACTGCACCGCGAGCACGGCGTGCGTTTCCACTTCGGCGTCCAGCTCACCGAGATCGTCGGGCAGGACGGCATGGTCCTGGCCGCCCGCACCGACGACGGGGAGGAGCACCCCGCCCACGACGTCCTCGCGGCCATCGGGGCCGCCCCGCGCACCGGCCTCGCCGAGGCCGCGGGCCTGGAGATGGCCGACCGCGCGCACGGCGGCGGCATCGCCGTCGACGAGCAGCTGCGGACCTCCGACCCCGACGTGTACGCCGCCGGTGACGTCGCCTCCTTCCACCACGGCCTCTTCGACACCCGGCTGCGCGTCGAGCACTGGGCCAACGCCCTCAACGGCGGACCGGCCGCCGCCCGCTCGATGCTGGGCCGCGGGGCGGTGTACGACCGCGTGCCCTACTTCTTCTCCGACCAGTACGACCTGGGCCTGGAGTACTCGGGCTGGGCACCCCCGGGGACGTACGACCAGGTGGTGATCCGCGGCGACGCGGGCAAGCGGGAGTTCATCGCCTTCTGGGTGAAGGACGGCAGACTGCTCGCCGGGATGAACGTGAACGTGTGGGACGTCACCGATCCGATCCAGCGGCTCATCCGCTCCCGGTCCCGGGTGGACACCGAGGCGCTCGCCGACCCGCACGTCCCGCTGGAGAGCCTGGCCCCGTGACGCCGCCGGACGGCCCCGCGAGGGCCGCGCCGGCCGGCGCGCGGACCGTCCGCCGTGCCGGGATTTCCGGGGTGTGCCCCGGACCCCGGCACGGTGGCCGTCCACCTGCCCCGGGAGTGTCGGCGCGGCCCCGTAGAATCACCACGTGGCAGGCAGGATCAATGACGAGGACGTGAAGGCTGTTCGGGACGCGGTCCCGATCGACGCCGTGGTGTCCGAGTACCTCCAGCTGCGCAACGCGGGCGGCGGAAACCTCAAGGGCCTCTGTCCCTTCCACGACGAGAAGTCACCGTCGTTCCAGGTCAGCCCCAGCAAGGGCCTCTTCCACTGCTTCGGCTGCCAGGAGGGCGGCGACACCATCACGTTCGTGATGAAGGTCGACCACCTCACCTTCTCCGAGTCGGTCGAGCGCCTCGCCGCCCAGGCCGGCATCACCCTGCGCTACGAGGAGGGCGGGTACAACCCCGCCCACCAGCGTGGCGAGCGCATCCGTCTGGTCGAGGCGCACAAGGCGGCCGCGCAGTTCTACACCGCGCAGCTCGACACCAGCCCCGAGGCCGACACGGGCCGGGCGTTCCTCGCCGAGCGCGGCTTCGACCAGGCCGCCGCCGCCCACTTCGGAGTCGGCTACAGCCCCCAGGGCTGGGACCACCTCACCCGCCATCTGCGCGGCAAGGGCTTCACCGACAAGGAGCTGGTCCTCTCCGGCCTCGCCCAGGAGGGCCGCCGCGGCCCCATCGACCGCTTCCGCGGCCGTCTCATGTGGCCGATCCGCGACATCGGCGGCGAGGTCGTCGGCTTCGGCGCCCGCAAGCTCTACGAGTCGGACAACGGCCCGAAGTACCTGAACACGCCCGACACCGCGATCTACCGCAAGTCCCAGGTCCTGTACGGCATCGACCTCGCCAAGAAGGACATCGCCAAGAGCAGCCGGGCGGTCGTCGTCGAGGGCTACACCGACGTCATGGCCTGCCACCTGGCCGGGATCACCACCGCCATCGCGACCTGCGGCACCGCGTTCGGCGGCGACCACATCAAGATCCTCCGCCGTCTCCTGATGGACAACGGCTCGGCCCGGGTGATCTTCACCTTCGACGGTGACGCGGCCGGCCAGAAGGCCGCCCTGCGTGCCTTCGAGGACGACCAGAAGTTCGCCGCCGAGACCTACATCGCCATCGCGCCCGACGGCATGGACCCCTGCGAGCTGCGTCTCGCCAAGGGCGACGAGGCCGTCGCCGACCTGGTCGAACCCCGCACCCCCCTCTTCGAGTTCGCCCTGCGCCAGATCGTCCTGCGCTACGACCTGGAGACCCCCGCCGGACGCGCGGCCGCTCTCGACGAGGCCGCCCCGGTCGTCGCCCGCATCAAGAACAGCGGCGCACAGCACGAGGTCGCCGTACAGCTCGCCGGCATGCTCGGCATCCTCGACACCCAGTTCGTCGTCAAGAGGGTCGCGCAGCTCGCCCGTTGGGCCCGCGACCGAGGCGGCATGGGACCGGCCCCGGCAGGCGGCCGCCCCCAGCAGACCTACGCCGCGACCCAGGCGCCCACCGGCGGCGGCCCGGCTCTCACCCTGCGCAACCCCGTCTTCGCCACCGAGCGCGAGCTGCTCAAACTCGCCCTCCAGCGGCCCGAGCTGGTCGCCCCGGCGTTCGACGCGTACGGCATGGACGAGTTCACCGCCCCGCCGTACGCGGCCGTGCGCCAGGCCGTCATGGACGCGGGCGGCACCGAGTACGGCGTCCAGGACCCCCAGGAGTATCTGATCCGGGTCCGCGACGCCGCCCCGGACGACGCGGTGCGCGCGATGGTCACCGAGCTCGCCGTCGAGGCGATCCTGCGCAAGACCGTCGACGAGATGTACGCGGGCGACCAGCTCGTCATGGTCCGGCGCCGCGCCGTCGACCGCCGCATCCGGGACGTCCAGGGCTCCCTGTCCCGCCTCAGCGCGGGCGGCGACCCGGCCCGGCTGGCCGCCGTGCAGAACGAGCTGTGGGTGCTCCAGCAGTACGGTCAGGCACTGCGCGAGCGGGGCGCCGAAGCCCTCTGAGGCCGCGCTACGGGCCTTCGGGAGTCCCGGGAGCGGCCCGGCGGAGCGTGACGGGCGGCCGGAGCGGCCGGTGCACATGCCAATCCCGCATCCCCCTTTGAAGGTTTCGTCTCCGCTGAGCTGCGCACTCGTCCTGGACAGTAACCACGCGGTCACGGACCGGACGCAAAAAGTCACCGCACGCCCCTCGTGGCGGCGATGTGTCGTACTCCACACTGGGTTCCGGTGCCTGAGTCCTCGGAGCGCGGCCGACCCGCACGCGACGGGTTCCCCATCCCCGCGGTTCCGCCAAACGACTGCGGGATGGACAGCGGTGAGGCCGTCGACCCCATCCCCGACGTACCGCTGCCGCACGCCTCAGCAGCGACATTCCTGGAGGTCGCCCCCGTGCAGACCCAGACCCTCGCCCAGACCGACAACGCCACCGACTCGGACGCGGACCCCGGCGTCGTCGGGGCGGTCCCCGCGCAGCGGCGTGCCGCGCACCATCCCGAGGGCGGGCCGGAAAGCCCTCCCGAGGCCCTCGGAGAGGCTCCGGAGGCCGAGGTGGAGGTGGAGACCGAGGCCCCCGAACCCGTGGAACCGGTCCGGAGCCGCGCCGCCGACACCGGTGGCCCCTCGTCCGACCTGTTCCGCCAGTACCTGCGGGAGATCGGGCGGATCCCGCTGCTCACGGCGGCCGAGGAGGTCGAACTCGCCCGGCGCGTCGAGGCCGGGCTGTTCGCCGAGGAGAAGCTCCGGCTCACGCCCGACCTGGACAGCCAGCTCGCCCTGGACCTCGACAAGATCGTCGTCATGGGCCGGATGGCGAAGCGCCGGCTCATCGAGGCGAACCTGCGGCTCGTCGTCTCCGTGGCCAAGAGGTACGTGGGCCGCGGCCTGACCATGCTCGACCTGGTCCAGGAGGGCAACCTCGGCCTGATCAGGGCCGTCGAGAAGTTCGACTACGCCCGCGGCTACAAGTTCTCCACGTACGCCACCTGGTGGATCCGGCAGGCCATGTCGCGCGCGCTCGCCGACCAGGCGCGCACCATCCGCGTCCCCGTGCATGTGGTCGAGCTGATCAACCGGGTGGTCCGCGTCCAGCGGCGGATGCTCCAGGAACGCGGCTACGAGCCCACGCCCGAAGAGGTCGCGGCGCAGCTCGACCTGCCCGGCGAACGGGTGAGCGAGGTCCTGCGGCTGGCCCAGGAACCGGTGTCCCTGCACGCCCCCGTGGGCGAGGAGGACGACGTGGCCCTCGGTGACCTCATCGAGGACGGCGACGCGACGTCTCCGGTGGAGTCCGCCGCGTTCCTCCTGCTCCGACAGCATCTGGAGGCGGTGCTCTCCACGCTCGGCGAGCGGGAGCGCAAGGTGGTCCAGCTTCGGTACGGGCTCGCGGACGGGCGTCCGCGCACGCTGGAGGAGATCGGCCGCATCTTCGGTGTCACGCGCGAGCGCATCCGGCAGATCGAGTCCAAGACCCTCAACAAGCTGAGGGACCATGCCTTCGCGGACCAGCTGCGGGGTTATCTGGACTGAGGGGGCTCGCTGCGGGCAACGGCCTTTGTCCGCCCCCTCCGCCCCTTCCCTTCCCATAGCGGGGGCGCCGCCCCCGGACCCCCGCTCCTCAAACGCCGGAGGGGCTGGATTTTGCGGGAGTCCGGGGGAGGGGATGGTCAGTCGACCTCGGCCACCGCCTGGGCGAACTGGGCCTGGTAGAGGCGGGCGTAGGCGCCGCCGGACTCCAGCAGGTCCGCGTGGGCGCCCTGCTCCACGATGGCCCCGTCCTCCATCACGAGGATCGTGTCCGCGTCCCGGATGGTCGACAGACGGTGGGCGATCACGAACGACGTCCGCCCGTGCGCCAGCTTCGCCATCGCCTTCTGGATCAGCACCTCGGTGCGGGTGTCGACGGAGCTGGTCGCCTCGTCGAGCACCAGGATCACCGGGTCCGACAGGAACGCCCGGGCGATGGTGATCAACTGCTTCTCGCCCGCGCTGACCCCCGTCCCCTCGTCGTCGATCACCGTGTCGTAGCCCTGGGGCAGCGTGCGGATGAACCGGTCGGCGTGCGCCGCGCGCGCCGCTTCCTCGATCTCCCCGCGGGTGACGTCCCGCGAGGCCCCGTACGCGATGTTGTCGGCGATCGTGCCCCCGAACAGCCAGGTGTCCTGGAGCACCATGCCGATCCCCGACCGCAGCTCGTCCCGGGACATGGAGGTCACATCGACCCCGTCCAGGGTGATCCGGCCGCCCGTGACGTCGTAGAACCGCATGAGCAGGTTCACCAGGGTCGTCTTGCCGGCGCCGGTCGGGCCGACGATGGCCACCGTGTGGCCCGGCTCCACCTTCAGCGAGAGGTCCTCGATGAGCGGCTTCTCCGGGTCGTAGCGGAAGGACACGTTCTCCAGCGCCACGCGCCCGCGCAGTTCCCCGGGACGGGCCGACACCGTCGGGTCCGCCTCCTGCTCGTCCGCGTCCAGGACCTCGAAGACCCGCTCCGCCGACGCGACACCCGACTGCACCAGGTTCGCCATCGAGGCGACCTGCGTCAGCGGCATCGAGAACTGGCGGGAGTACTGGATGAAGGCCTGCACGTCACCGATCGACAGCGAGCCCGAGGCCACCCGCAGCCCGCCGACCACCGCCACCAGGACGTAGTTCAGGTTCGACACGAACATCATCAGCGGCTGCATGACGCCGCTGTTGAACTGCGCCCGGAAACCGGCCTCGTACAGCTTGTCGTTCTGCTCGGCGAACTGCGCCGCCGACTCCTCCGCCCGCCCGAACACCTTCACCAGGTTGTGGCCGGTGTACATCTCCTCGATGTGGGCGTTGAGCTTGCCGGTGGTGCGCCACTGCTGCACGAAGTGCGGCTGCGAGCGCTTGCCGACCCGGGTGGCCACGACGAACGACAGCGGCACCGTGACCAGCGCGACGAGCGCCAGCAGCGGCGACACCCAGAACATCATCGCGAGGACACCCACGATGGTCAGCAGCGAGTTGACGAGCTGGCCCATCGACTGCTGGAGGGTCTGCTGGATGTTGTCCATGTCGTTCGTCGCGCGGCTGAGCACCTCACCGCGCTGGCGCTTGTCGAAGTACGACAGCGGCAGTCGCGACAGCTTCGCCTGGAGGTCCTCGCGCATGCGGTAGACCGTCTTGTTGACCGCCCGGTTCACGAGCCGCGTGGCCACCGCCATCAGCAGTCCGGCCAGCAGGAACGTGCCGAGCGCGAACAGCAGGACGTGCCCGACGGCGGTGAAGTCGATGCCCTGGCCGGGGGTGAAGTCCGTCCCCGAGAGCATGTCGGCGACGCCGCCCTTGCCGCTCGCGCGCAGCGAGTCGAGGGCCTGGGCCTTGGTGGTACCGGCCGGCATCTGACGTCCGACGATCCCCGCGAAGACCAGGTCGGTGGCCCTGCCGAGGATCTTCGGGCCGACCACCGAGAGCCCGACGCTCAGCACGACGGCCACCAGCATCACGTACAGCGTGGCGCGCTCGGGCTTGAACTGGGTGAGGAGCCGCCGGCCCGACCCCTTGAAATCCATCGAGCGCTGGTCGGGGCCGCCCCCGGCCATCATGCGCCCCATCGGCCCTGCCATCAGGCGGCCTCCGCTTCCGTCAGCTGGGAGAGCACGATCTCCCGGTAGGTCTCGTTGTCCGCCATCAGTTCGTGGTGGCGTCCGGTGCCGACGACCCGGCCCTCGTCGAGGACCACGATCCGGTCGGCCTCCCTGATGGTCGACACCCGCTGGGCCACGATCACCACGGTCGCCTCGGCGGTCTCCTCGGTGAGCGCCGCGCGCAGCGCCGCGTCGGTCGCGTAGTCGAGGGCCGAGAAGGAGTCGTCGAACAGGTAGATCTCGGGGCGCTGCACGAGGGTGCGGGCGATCGCCAGGCGCTGGCGCTGGCCGCCGGACACGTTCGTGCCGCCCTGCGCGATCGGTGAGTCGAGCCCGTTCTCCAGCGCTTCCACGAAGCCCTTGGCCTGCGCCACCTCCAGCGCGTGCCACAGCTCCTCGTCGGTCGCCTCCGGGTTGCCGTACCGCAGGTTCGTGGCGACCGTCCCCGCGAACAGGTAGGGCTTCTGCGGGACCAGTCCGACCGTCCTGGCCAGCAGCTTCGGGTCGATCGTCGCGACGTCCACGCCGTCGACCAGCACCTGGCCGTCGGTGGCGTCGAACAGGCGGGGGATCATGCCGAGCAGCGTCGACTTGCCGCTGCCCGTCGAACCGATGACCGCGGTGACCTCACCGGGCCGCGCGACCAGGTCGACGGACCTCAGGACCGGCTCCTCGGCGCCCGGGTAGCGGAACCCGGCCTCGCGGATCTCCAGGTGGCCGTGCCGGCGCAGCTCCAGGACGGGGGCGACGGGCGGGACCACACTGCTCTCGGTGCCCAGGACCTCCTGGATGCGCTCCGCGCAGACCTCCGCGCGCGGCACCATCATGAACATGAAGGTGGCCATCATCACGGACATCACGATCTGCATCAGGTAGGCCAGGAACGCGGTCAGATCGCCGATCTGCATACCGCCGCTGTCGATGCGGTGGGCGCCGAACCAGACCACCGCGATGGACGACAGGTTCACCACCGTCATGACGATCGGGAACATCAGGGCCAGCATCCGGCCGGTGGCCAGCGACGTCTCCGTGAGGTCGGTGTTGGCGCCCTTGAAGCGGTCCTTCTCGTAGCCGTCGCGCACGAACGCGCGGATCACGCGGTTGCCGGTGATCTGCTCGCGCAGCACCCGGTTCACGGTGTCCAGGCGCACCTGCATGGTGCGGAACAGCGGGCGCAGCCGGCGCACGATGAGCGTCACGCAGATGCCGAGCGTCGGCACCACGGCGACGAGCACCGCGGACAGCGGCACGTCCAGGCCGAGGGCCAGGACGATGCCGCCCACACACATGATCGGCGCCGACACCAGCAGGGTGAACGTCATCAGCGCGAGCATCTGCACCTGCTGGACGTCATTGGTGGTGCGGGTGATCAGCGACGGCGCGCCGAAGTGGCCCATCTCGCGTGCCGAGAACGACTGCACGCGGTCGAAGACGGCGCCCCGGATGTCCCGGCCCACCGCGGACGCCGTACGGGCTCCGTAGTAGACGGCCCCGATGTTGCAGACGACCTGGGCCAGCGAGATGCCGATCATCAGGGCGCCGAACGTCAGGATGTAACCCGTGTCACCCTTCACGACACCGTTGTCGATGATGTGCGCGTTGAGGGTGGGCAGGTAGAGGGTGGCGCAGGTCTGCAGGAACTGCAGCAGCACCAGCAGGGTGATGGGTTTCTTGTACGGACTGAGGTGGGTCCGCAGGAGTCGTATGAGCACGCGGGGTCTCTCGGAATCGTGGACGGCGGGGGTGACCGACGGGCTGTGCATGATGCACGCACCACCCCCTATCGTCGGACACTCCCCCCGCGTTACCTCAACCGATTAACCCAAGTGCGGTCCAAAAATGGATGCCGCCTCCGCCTTCGGTCGTACGCCCTCGGAGGGGTTACGCCCGGAACGCCCCGGGATGTGTCTGTTCGCGCACGGTGACGTACTGCTGCCGTACGGCCTGTCCCACGGCGAGTTCGTCACCGGGCTCCAGCACTTGAGCGACCGGGCCCTGCCACAGGGGCGGGGTCCGCGGGTCGAGGGTGCCCCGCGCGACGCCGAGGGCCCAGGCGGCCTGACGGGCGGCGCCGAGCGCCGCGTAGTCCGCGGGCTGCGGTACGACGACCTGCGCGCCGAACAGCGCGGGCGCCACGGCCTGGACGGCGGGCAGCTCGGCGGCCTGGCCGAGCAGGAAGATCCGGCGTACGTCGACACCCCGGCCGCGCAGGACGTCCAGCGCGTCCGCGAGCCCGCACAGCATGCCTTCGAAGGCCGCCCGCGCCAGGTGCTCGGGCTTCATCGACTCCCGGCGCAGACCGGCCAGCGTCCCCGCCGTGTGCGGCAGGTTCGGCGTGCGCTCGCCCTCCAGGTACGGCAGCAGGACGAGCCCGTGCGAGCCCGGCGTCGACTTCATCGCCAGCTCGGACAGTCCCTCCAGGTCGGGCACGCCGAGGAGCTCCGCGGCCCCGCGCAGGGCCCGTACGGCGTTGAGCGTGGTGACGACCGGGAGGTGCATGCCGGTCGCGTCCGCCAGGGAGGTGATCATGCCGGTGGAGTCCGCCAGCGCCTCGACGTGGACGGCCATCACGGAGCCCGAGGCGCCCAGCGACACCACCGCGTCGCCGAGCCCGATGCCGAGCCCGAACGCCGCCGCCATGGTCTCGCCGGTCCCGGCGGATATCAGCAGGCCCTCGGGGGTGGTCCCCGCGGCCTCGGAGGGGCCGAGCACGTCCGGCAGTCCGGCCTGGTGGCCGAGCGCCAGCTCGACGAGGTCCTGCCGGTACGCGCCGGTCGCCGCCGACCAGTACCCGGTCGCCGAGGCGCCGCCCCGGTCCGTGGTCCTGCGCACGGGCCGTCCGAGAAGCTGCCACACCAGCCAGTCGTGGGCCTGGAGCAGCATGCTGGTGCGCCGGGCCGCGTCGGGTTCGGTCTTGCTCAGCCAGCGCAGTTTGGTCACCGGCTGCGCGGCCTGCGGGACACTGCCCACCGCCTGCGCCCACGCCTCGCGACCGCCGAGCGCGTCGATCAGATCGGCCGCCGAGACCTGCGCCCGCTTGTCGCCGCCGACCATCGCGGGGCGCACGGTGTTGCCCTGCGGGTCCAGCGGGACGAGCCCGTTCTGCTGGGCGGACACGCCGATGGCCTGAACGCCTTCGAGCAGCCCGCCCCCTGCGGCCTCGCCCAGGGACAGCAGCCAGGCCTGGGGGTCCACGTCGGAAGGACGGCCGCCACCCTCGCCGCTGTCGACCGGATGCGGCGCATACCCCTGCCTCAGCACGGCACCCGTGTCTGAGTCGCAGACGACGATGCGAGTGAAATCGGGCGCACTGTCCAGCCCGGCGACTATCCCCATGGCGGGAATTCTGCCGTACGGCGGAAGCGGGTGCCGCCGGGCCGTCCCGAGGACGGGCGGCACCGGCCTCCCCGGGGTCTGCCGTCCGGATCGGGCGGGGCCGGGGCGCGGTGCCTCGCAGGCCGCCCCGCGTCCCGCCCCGTGATCCGAACGACACGCCCTAGGTGTTGCTGGTACCCCAGTCGTCCTCGCCGGTGCCGGCCGCGTTCCGCTCGCGCAGGGAACGCACCCGGTCCGTGACCGAGTCGGGGACGCGGTCGCCCACCTTCTCGCTCACGGTGTGCAGCGCCTTGCCCGCGATCTCGCGGCTCTGGTGGGCCGCGGTCTCGGCGGTGTTGCGCACCGCGGGGTTCTGCGCGACCTGGCGCATGGACTTCTTGAGCTGTTCGTAGCGCTCGCGTCCGGCCCGCGTGCCGAGCACGTAACCCAGGGCCAGTCCGGCGACGAACGTGAGCCGGTAGCGCATGACGACCACCCTTCTCTTGCGTCGGCATCGGTGCGGAGGGAACCGATTGGCGGAGCACCCCCCTGCTTGCGCTAATGTATGTGTCGCAGCAAGCGCACGCCCCCTGGCGAATACCCAGGTGGGTGCGTTCGATGCAGAGATCAATCCCCTGTAGCTCAATTGGCAGAGCAGCCGGCTGTTAACCGGCAGGTTACTGGTTCGAGTCCAGTCGGGGGAGCTCGATCTCCTGTAGCTCAATTGGCAGAGCAGCCGGCTGTTAACCGGCAGGTTACTGGTTCGAGTCCAGTCGGGAGAGCAACGAAAGAGGACCCTTCGGGGTCCTTTTTCATGTCCGCGGGAACCGCCCAGGGCATGCCGAAGGCATCATGGTCGCGTGAAGCCGACCAGCTGGAGCAGGAGATCGTATGAGCGGCTATGCTGCGGCAGACGGCGCGCACAAATGTGCGCGGCGCGCCGTAACGGGGCGGTAGCTCAGCCGGTTAGAGCAGCGGACTCATAATCCGTCGGCCGTGGGTTCGAGTCCCACCCGCCCCACCACAGAAGTGGCCTGACCCGCGGAAGCGCCCCTCGTGAGGTGTTGGATCGTCAACTTCGGCTCAATGGACTGAATCCGCTGCTCGCGACTTCGGAGCGCGGTGGGGATCTTGCTCTCTCGCGGAGCAGGCATCGTGCTGACCTGCGGGAACGCTGACGAGCGGAGCTTGAGTCGATGAGTCGGCAACATCTCCCCGATCTCATTTCCATGATCGTGGGGACGTGTTGGGGACGCAGGGTTTCGGTGGGGTCCGTCGGCCACTGTCCGCGGGCTGTCTTTATTGGCGTCCGGGAGCCCTCTTGGCGGGACCGCTGACCGGGTTCGACCTCGACTTCGAGGAGCTCGATCGCGTCAGCGCCGGGGCGTGGGGGTTGGTGTGCGCCGGACAGAAACTGCCCGAACTGAAACGACCCGGGCGTTCCTATGAGTCGGTGGAGGCCGGAGCGGCGGGTGTGACGGTGGCCACCAGCGTCGGTTCGTATCACCTGGCGCCGATCCGAGCCCACGCCCACGGGACACTGCGGCCGGTTGCCGCCTCCAGTTCCCGCAGGGCTGCGCCCCCGGTCACCCGCTTGTGGAGCCGCGTCCTGATGTCCGGGTGCTGAGGTGTTCGGCCGGACGGCGACTACTGCACGTCGCCGCCCGCCTCACCCGCGGCGGCCGACGCCTGCGCTTGCGGATATCCGCGACCTGGCCCTGGAGAAACGAGCTGGCCGCGGCCTTCCACCGCCTCACCGCACTGTCCCGTCTCATCGGCTGACCGGCAACCCCCTTGCCACCCAAGACCCGAAGGACCCGACCGCCACGCCGGGTCTCCATCATGCCCGAACACCCAGAATGCTTCGGCCACCCGACAGTGACCCCTCAACGACGCTTCACCGCTCCAACCGAATCGGCGAGGCCGACAGGCATTACTCGGCCTCGCCGCCCTCTGCCGCTACAAACGGCTCCTCCGCCTCACCGCGTAGGACACGGTCTGAAGACGGACCAGAAGCCGGTTCACCGGCTGCGCCGTACTTGGGGCGGACGGCTGGGGTGGTCGGTAATGCGATCGGTGGTGTGGTGCGAGTAGGGGCCTGACACGGACGCGTCGGCCCGGGCACTGCGGTGCTCGTCGATCTGCGCGCCGCCGATGGCGACCGCCAGGACGGTGACGCCGACGAGTACCTGCAGGCAGGTGCTGACGACGGCGCGGAGTCGGTAGAGGAGCACTGCGCTCAGCACCATGACGACGCCGGCGATGCCGACGTGGAGCCAGTTGGGAGTAAGGGAGATGTCGGAGTTGTCCGCACCGGGGTCGAACGGCTTCCAGCCGCTGTAGTCGATGCTGAGCAGGAAGGTCGCGACGGCCGCGATGGCGTCGAGAACGAGCAGCCCGACGGCCAGTGCGATGTCTCCGGCAAGGGGCAGCCACCGGTGTCCGGTCCGTGGGGGCGGCACGTTCTCGCCGCGGAACTGTGGCAGGCCGGAAGGCTTCGGGGAGGCGGGGTCGTTCATGGGCACAAGTTTCCCTCGATGGCAGGACCGGGTCCTGAGTACCGGTACTCAGGACCCGGTGTTGTGGGGACGTCAGCCGTGGATCAGGGGCGAGCCGAGGGTTTCCTGGGTGATGGCGCCCTTGCCGTCGCCTTCGATGTCGTAGACGGTCGTCGAGTCCGTTGATCACCACAGTTCGCCGCCGTGGAGCACGGACGGTGCGGTGCAGGTGTTCGCGGGCTCCACCAGGAACCATGAGCAGTTGTCGTTGACGAGTCCGGTCAGGCTGAAAGCCGGAGGTGCCCGCCGAGGCCAGCGCGGCGGCCAGGGCGACGAGTGCGAGGGCGGCGGCTCCACCGGCGGTGGACAGAGACCCCTCATGGCGAGGTATGTCCGTTCCGACCGGGTGGGGCCCCGCGGCGAGCGGGGCCCCTGAGGGACAGCGGGGTTACAGGCCCATGTCGATGAAAGTGCGCTCCAGGGAGTCGGCGTACAGACGGGCGCCGCCGATCTTCGGGTGGAACGACTGGGCGGACAGACCGTAGTTCTCGAGGATCGGGTAGTCCGTCTTCGGCTGGTCCGAGTCCACCAGCGTCTTGACGATGCCGTGGACGGACTCGGGGTCACCGCAGACCGCCTTGCCCGCGAAGTTCTGCTTCGGGTTGGAGAACCATGCCTGGGCGCCTGCGGCCTTGGTGGCGTTCACGGACTGCTGCATGGCGGCCGAGAGCGTGTCGGCCACACTGTTGAGCCAGTCGGAGGAGGACGCGGACAGACCGATCTGGCCGACCCCGGGCACCGTGATGCTCAGGCACTCGCCCCGGTGCTCGATCAGCGGCGGGTACCCCATCAGTACGATTTTCGCCTTGGGGGCCTTCTCGTGAATCTCCGCCAGGACCTTGGCGATGTCCGGCCGGACGATCTCGTCGATGATGCCGGCCACGGCCTGCTCGAGGGGCTGGCCGATGAACTTGCGGTCCCGGCCGGCCAGTTGGTTGTCGGTGTCGCCGTCCTCGAAGGTCTTGTCCTTGCAGTTGCCGCCGTTCATCACAACCAGGCACTTCTGGATGATGGCGGAGAAGCGGGCGTCGTTGCCGCCGATGGAGAGGGTGACCAGGGTGGTGTTCTGATCCAGGTAACCCTTGTCGATCTGCGGCTTCTCACCGCCGTTGCCTTGCACGATGCCGTTGTGCAGCATGTGGTAGGTGCGGGCGCCGGAGCAGGCGATCAGGTGGTAGTCCATGGCGCTTCCGTAGCCGTCGGCCAGGGTTCCGATCGACGCCGACCGGCCCGGGAGCCTCGCCTGGCGCGACCACGCCTGGGTGGAGCGATGGCAGGCGTCGCGGGTCTTGTCCTCCTGCTTGTCCAGGTAGTTGGTCTCCGGGTAGTAGTCCCGGTTGCCCTCGGAGGCACCCTCACCGGAGGAGTACGAGTCGCCCATGGCGACGACGAAGTCCTTCGGCTTGGCCGACAGCGGCTGGAAGGCCACCGAGTCCCAGGCGATGTCCTCGTCCCCGGTGCCGTCCTGGGTGTCGGTGTCGAGGGTCACCGACGGCGTACCGGTGAAGTTGAACACGCCCAGGTCGACCCACTTGTTCTGACCTATCCGCTGCGGGTGCACACGGACGGGTGAGAGCGAGTCGGTGCCGCCCACCTTGTAGGCGGCCTGCCGGGTGTGGGCGCCATGGTCGGGCATGTGCACGAAGACGCGCATCCAGCCGCGCTGGCTGCCGCTCAGCGTCCACTTGCCGGAGACGTTCAGCCGCTTGCCGTCAGCGGTCGCCAGCCAGCGGGTGTGCCCCATCCAGAAGTGGTTGTTGTTGCCCGCGCCGACCTGGTGCAGGTCCATCTTGGAGGGGTACTTGTTGTTCTCGCCGGCGAAGGTGAACTGGAAGGAGCCGTTCGAGCTCACCGTGCAGGTGCGCCCCGAACTGCCAGCAGGGACAGTGCCGTTGGGCAGATCGTCCACGATCAGGGATCCGGACGGCAGGCCGGTGTTGCAGCGCGGGGGGTAGGAGTTCTCGTCGGGCTGCTCGGGATAGGTGTCGTCGAACCGGTGGACCGGATTGCCGCACCGGGCCTCGGTGGTGCAGTTCTTCCAGCTGGCCGGCTGGTTCCACCAGCACTTGAGGTACAGCGGGTTGTCGCTGTGCGGGTCACCGGGCAGAGCGCACGGCCCCTTGCCGTCGTCGTTGGAGGCGCCTTCGCTGATCTTCGAGGGCACGCAGTCGTTCTGCGGACCGCAGAAGGTGAAGATGGGCGGCTTGGCGGAGGTGCGGGCGTCGTTGGAGTTCCACCACGCGGCACGGTAACCCGCCTGCATGTCGCCCGGCTTGAACATGGCGGAGATCGGACGGGCGGCCCAGCCGATCACCTTCTCCTCGTACGGCCAGTCCTGCGGGTGCGCGGCGTGACTGTAGTCGTCCTTGCCGTCCGCCTTCTCCAGGAAGGGGGTCCGGTTCTCCTTCCACAGCGGGTTGGCCGGGTTGTTCGTCCAGCCGACACCCCACTTGCCGTTCTGCGGAGCCGACTTGGGGTAGTACCCCGCGTTGTACGCCCACAGCGCGTAGAACCAGTTCTCGATGTACTTCGGCTGGCCCTCGTTGACGGTCAGGCCGTCCTTGCGGGTGTCGTTCCACTTCCCGATGAGTACGTTGACACCCGCCGCGATGTTCGCGGCGTAGTCGAGCGCGACGGCTTCCTGCTGCGCCGTGGTCTTGGGCTGCTCGCCCTCCTTCTCCTTGCCGTGCATCCGCATGCCGTCGGTGACCTGTGCGATGCCGTATCCGCAGTCGGCCTTGGCGAAGTCGATCGCCCAGGGATCCTGCTGCTGGCCGTTGGCGGCGAACTTGACGCCGTAGAAGTTGCCGATCAGCGAGTTGGCCGTGACGCCGGGCACCGCCAGGCGGGTGGCCTGCCACATGTTCGACTCCTGCGCCGTGATGCCGAGCATCACCTGCGCGGGCACGTGCCAGTCCTCGCCGGACCCGCCCGCGAGCGACGTCAGCGGGAAGAGCGCCTGCGGGGCGTAGGCCGCCATGCCGGTGTTCTTCCAGTTCGCCGGACGCGTCGCGCCCTTGTTGAGCTTGCCGACGACGGCCTGGTCGACCGCCCACTCGACCTGGCGGGGAGTGGGCTGGAACGCCTGTTTCTTGGGGTCGTTGCGCGCGACCGAGCAGTAACGGTCGTCCTCGACCGGGTCGTTGGCCGCCACCATGGGGCCGACCCGGGTCCTCGCGCCCTGCGCGAGCAGGACCGGGCTCGTCTGTATTCCCTGCGTCACCGCGCGCTGCCCGCCGATGTTCCCGGATCCGGGATAGGCGTCCAGGACGACGGTCTTGCGGGTGTCCAGGGCCTTCACCGTGGTACGGACGGTGCGGGCTTCCAGGGCCTCCTGCGGGCGTATCCGGGAGTCCTTGCCGTCCGCCCAGCGGGCGGTGACCACGGCCTGGCCCCGGCTGGAGACGTGGGCATCCTTGTCGATGCCGCCGGGGTTGCTCAGCCCGTTGTCCGCGGCACGCGGGGTGGAGACGGCCTCGCCGGTCACGTACACCTTGCCCGAGGGCGTGGTGGTGAGGTCGAACTCGTCGAGCTTGCCCTGCGCGAGCCCGGCAGGCCGGCTTCGGCCGTCGGCCTTCTTGATCTGTCCCGCGCTGACGCGGGAGACCGTGGCGGTGTTCTGCGCCGCCGCGGAGCTGAGCGCCTTCGACGGCCTGGGCGCCGGGTCGATGAACGTGACGCCGCCGTCGGAGTCGGCCTTGAGCTGGAACGGCGTGGCCTTCGTGGTGGCGATGTCGTGGGTTTTGCCGTCCTTGACGCTCACGATGTGGTTACCGGCGGAGGCGACGATGCCCTGGTCGGTGGGCACGGCCGAGGTCACCTGCCCGGTGACCGTCTGCTTCGTGCCGGCCTTTCCGGTCCTCGCGTCGACCGTGACCAGCCGGGTCTGGTTCTTCGCCGACCCGTCGTCGGTCAGTGCCGTGAACACCGCCTTCTCGCCCTGGCCGCAGCCCGGGGAGAAGTAGCCCAGTGTGGCCTGGAAGGGCAGCTTCGTGACCTGGCCGTCGGTCAGGTCGACGACGGCGGTGAACGCTCCGCGCGTCATCAGTTCGGGGTTGTTGGTGAAGGTACGGGGCGCGTAGGCGACGGCCGCGTACTTCCCGGACTCGGTCAGGCAGGCGTTGCCGATCCAGGTGTCGGTGTCGAAGCCGGGCTCGGACAAGGTCGCCGCCGTCTTCCAGGCGTATCCCTGCTTCTCGTCCGCGACGAGGACGTGGAAGCCGGTTCCGTCACCGGAGGTGGTGAAGGCACGGTCGGACGACTTCCCGTAGTCCTTGCCGAGGACGTCCGCGCGTCGGTCGGCCGGGACCGCGGCGGGCCGGTCGCCGGACTTGGCACCCGGGTCCTGGGCGGCCGGTGCCGACCAGCCCTTGGCCTTTCCCTGCGGGCCGGCCGCAGCGTAGGCCTGCGTCGTGGCGACACCGGAGGACAGGGCCAGGGTGAGGACCGCCGTCACCGGTAACTGAACACGCCTCAGCATGGTGTTGCGTCTCAAGTGAATTCTCCTTCTGCGGAGTTGCGCTTTCGAACTGCGATAAATGAACGGTGCCGTCGGCGAAGGAGGGAGCGCGGCGGTCACACGGATCGAGCAGTTGCGTGGTCACCGGCCGCGTCGGCCTCAGGCGCGACTGCACACTGCGGCGGCAAGGTGACACACGAAACGTGACAAGACACAGCGCAGCATTCCCCCCATTGAAAGCGCGCATTGGGAACCGGTGTTCGGTTCCGTGGTCACTCGGAATGTATCAGTGCGTGACGATAAGTGTCACCAACAATCTTCACAGCGGACTCATGTGCGACATGAGTCACACGACTTCCAGTCGGCCGAAAATTGTCGCCGGACATGGTTGCGGCGGGCATTGACGAGTTGGATCCGCGCGTTCACCGACTCGATCGTGTTCGTCGTACAGACGACGCGCCGGATCTGGGTGTCGAAGGCGGATCACCGGCCGGTACCGAGACCTCATTTTGCAGCGATCAGTTAGCCGCAAGTCCGGAAAACGATACCCGCACGGTCGTTACCTGTGGCTGCCAGGTGCGGGAAGCGGTTCAGCCGCCGGTGAAGTACGAAGGCGTGCGCACACTCATGGTGCCGGCGAGCTTACGGAGAACGGTGTCGCTCACTGGAGGGGTGCGGGCCTGGATGACTGCGACGGTGTTTTTGACCCGGGTGAAGTACTCGACGTAGTCGTACTTCGACCATCGCCACACTCCGGGAGCCACCGGGTTGCAGGCGGGTGACGGCACCGGGTAGACGCTGGTGAGCGCGGCACAGTGGGAGGGTGGGGTGAAACCCGGCTGCAGGGGGCCGACGGTCACCTGGATCTCTTGTCTGAGTTCGTCCATGGTGTCCGCGCCGCTCAGGCTGTCGGGTGAGATCCGGTAGTAGAAGGTGGCCTCGCCTTCGGCCGTCGATCGGTTGGTACCGACGCCGTTCAGGTGGTAGCCCGCGGGCAGTTGCGGCCCGAGCAGGGGGATATGTGCCCGGGCCAGTTCGCTGTCCTGCCCGCTTTGGACGTGCTGTGTGGTGGCGAGCGAATCGAGGGGCATCAGCAGGGCCAGGGCGAGGGCCACGACTGCTCGCGGCCACAGTGGCCTGTGGGGCTGGGTGATCCAGGCCGCGAGGGCGAACGCCGCCACGCACAAGGCGGGTTGGACATATTGAGCGCCGCCGGGAAACCACTGAAGAGTTTTGATGTTCCGGACCAGGTACCAGCCGATGCCGGTGCCGATCAGCGCGGTGAGCCAGGCCGGCCGGACTCTGAGGAGGCGCAGAGCCGGCCAGGCGAGGAGGAAGTTCAGAAAAGGCAAGACGTACAACCATAGGACGGCGAAGCCGAGACAGCCGTAGTCCGGCGCATTCCGGCAGGCACTGGAGTCCAGGACCAGCCACGTTGCGAGTGTGGAGACGGCCACCGAGGCGAGCCCGGCTCCAGCAGCCTGTGCCGCACGCTTCACATACCGCGGCCGTTTCACGGCTGCCGGTTCGACCAGCGCAGTGCCCATCCCGTCTTCCCTCGATTCGCGCCAGAGCGTAGTGGATCAACCGCCGCCGTGGCGGCCGGCCACCTCATCATGCAAGACACGATAAGAGTTTCGAACGGAGACGCGACCGGACTCCCGGGAGCGGGGCTGGGATCCAAGGGGCCTACTTTCAGCCGATTTGATGCGAGGCGATGTCCGGGTGGCCCTTGCTTTTCACGGGGAATCCTCTGTGACTGCGGCAGGATCGTGATGTCGGCTGGCCGGTCGATGTATCGCTTTCGAGCCACAGGAGAGAGACGATCTGCCGATTTTCTCTTGCGTCTCAGGGTTATCGCCTGTCTACAGTTGTCTCGCTCGCCTCGAACGCGTCTGACCAACCGTTCGAAAAAAGGGGGGTATTGGCGCGGACACTGGGGGATCCGCTTGCCTCTTCGTGTGATTTCCCCTGTCCGAAAGGGAGGGGTGCTGATGGCTGACGAGATAGTGCTGCAGCCGCAGGAATTCGGCAACGCGTCTTATGGCAACCGCATCGGCATGGCTGTCAAGGAGGACGGGGCGTCCGCCGACCCCTTCCAGCCGGACAGGTGCCGGGCCGCGCAACGGCTGGCTCGCCGCCAAGCCTGACCTCCGTACCCGGCCGACAAGCGAGGACCCGCGCTCCGAGCCTCCGGCCCCGCGGGGCTTCCCCAGGATCCTGTGGGGCCGACTGCGCCCACTCCTGCCACGACGCCGACCCTGACTCCGATCCTGCCGGGCCCGTTTTCGGAGCCCGCGGGCCGCGGCGGCATGACGGAACCCGACCAGGACGCGCGGACCGTTCGGCCTGCGCGCAAGAGCCGGTGTGCCCGGTCAACCGCCGGAAGCGCACAAGGCCCGGCTCCGGCTGCTCCGCCGGCGAATGCGGCGTCCTTCCTGCCATCTCACCCCAAGACCCCATCCCGGCCCGCGTCTTGGGCAAGCGCCGCTGCTCGGACGGTCCAGGTCCCGGTGGCGGGGGCTCTTCGATCCTGCCTGTTCACCAACAAAGGAAGTGCTGATGCGTCACCTGCTCATGTCTGCCGGATCGATCGGCGCGGCCGTGGCTTCTTGCGTGCTGCTGGCGACCCCGGCATCCGCCACGGACCAGTTCTCCCGTTCCCAGTTCGATGTCGTCTTTCCCGGTCAGAAACCCGCGACGACCTACTACGTGCAGAACACCGCCAGGCTGAAGGACGGGCTGATCTCGGGCAAATCGACGGCGACCTGGCAGATCCTTGACGATCAAGCCATCGACCTGTCCGAGCGGTTCACCAGCTTCAAGATCACGACAAGGCTGGAAGAGCGTCTCACCAAGACAAGCGAGGACCACGTCGTCACGACCAAGACGTGCGATCTGACCCGACTCGTCAACGACAACTACACCTGGTTCCTCGACGAGCCGGTCAACAACTGCCTCGCCCCGTCCACGGTTTACGACGGTGAGGTGTGGTGGTCGGCGGATTCGACGGTCGTCTACGACATCGAGGGCGACGACAAGGCGGCCATCACCAAGGACCTGCAAGGCTCACCCCTTGTCCATGGCTGACCCGTCGCGTGCCGAGGCCGGGAAGAGAACCCTGCCCGCGTTCCTGCTGATCGCCGTCGTCCTGCTCTCGGGATGCAGCATGGAGACCTCACCGAAGGGCGATCCGGCCGCCTCGGGCGGTCGGTCTACGGCCGGCACGTCCTTGGCCAGGAACGACAGCGACCTGGCGGCACGCTACCGAAGCGCCGGCGGATACCGGGACGTGTACGGCCTCAAGTACGTGAAGAACCGGGCCGGTGTGCCGGTCCTCACCGTGTGGACCCGTAAGAAGTCCGGCTACGGAAGCGAATTCGACGCATTCGACAAGACGTTGACGTCTTTCCTGACCGGAACGGGCGTCGACCTCCAGCAGGGCTACGTCCTCACTGTTCACGGTCCCGACGGGGCCATATTGCACCACTACGACACCACGTTGGAGAACAGCCCTTGATACCCAAATCCCTTGCCTCCGCCCTCCTCTGCACCGTCTCCGCGGGCGCCCTCCTCCTCGGCACCGGGCCGTTGGCGCACGCAGACGAACCCGTCCCGGAACCGTCGGTCACCACAACCCCGGCCCCGGTCGAAGAGGAGCCGACGGAACCGGTGAAGCCGGTGATCGCCGACTACCGGGGACAGAAGATCGACCTCTCCTCGTCATGGGAAGGCGCCAACATCTGCACCGAACTTCCCGACGGCGAAGTCCATTGCTACGACACGGACGAAGAATCCCTGGCAGATCCGGACCTGCCTGCGAAGGTCCGGGAGGACACCCTCAAGGCCTCGAAACTCCAGGCTGCTTCGGACCCGCGCGACAACTGCGCGTCCGACTACTGGTGCCTGTACCAGGACCCGAACTACAAGGGCAGGCGTCTGCAGTTCTCCAGCAGCGGCAAGAAGAACCTCGGCGACTACGGATTCCGGGACAAGCTCAGCTCGGTCTACTACTGGGTCGCCCGTTGGCCGCTCAACTACGGATACGCGACCATCTGGGACTCGCGTTCAGGTCTGCTGCACGACCGGCAGCGCGATCTCGAGCCTCCGCACGGCTGGTCGAACTTCAAGAACATGGACTACCCCGGTGGCGGCAACTGGAACGACAAGGTCGACGCGTTCGAAGTCAAGCGTGCATGAGAGGCACCGCGGACGTTCGCAAAGAGGTGACGCTTTCCGTGCGCGGGCACGTCACCGGGGGCGAAGCATCCGCGGACCACAGCTCCCACCGCGGTCGCCGAGCTGCGACGATCCTGCCGTGACCTCCGTCGAACCCTGATCGAACGGTCTGTCCCCGCCCCTCGTCGGTCAGGCCTTCCGGCAGGTGCGAAGCGGTGCCGGCCGGCTCTTCCAGCGCGGCACGGCCGCCCTCGGTGAGACGCTCGCGGAAGTCGGCCGGCACGCTGTGGTGGAAGCCGGGATCGTCAATTCGCCAGGAGCTGTAAGAGATCCGGCCCGGCCGGACATCTCCCGGTTGACAGTCGTTGACGGGCGGAACACGGAGGTGCTGTGAGACGACGACGAACAACCGCCGGGGAGTACGGTGACCCGGCCGGACACCGGGCCCTGGAGGCTCTCTATACGGCTCATGCCGATCGGGTCCTGGCGTATCTGCTGCACCGTACGGACCGGGAGACAGCACAGGACATCCTGTCGGAGACCTTCGTGCTGGCCTGGCGCAAATCCGGGTCCGTGCCCGACGATGCCCTGCCGTGGCTGCTCGCCTCGGCCCGACGACTGCTCGCCAACCGCGTGCGGTCGGACCAGCGGCACCGTGCGCTGACCGTGCGCTTGGCGGTGATGGCCGACCGGACGGGGGCCACGGAGATCGGGGACGCGATAGGGACACGGGCCGAGGTGGCCGCTGCGCTGTCGGCGCTTTCCGAACAGGACCGGGAGGTACTCGTGCTGAGTGCCTGGTACGGACTGACGGCCAAGCAGGCGGCCCTGGTCCTGGGCTGTACGGCCACTGCCTTCGCTGTGCGCCTGCACCGGGCGCGCAAAAGGTTCAGGGCGGCGCTGCCCCGTTCAGACCGTGCACAGCCGGTCCATGGCGCTCTTACCCAGGCCCACTTCACCCAAGGGGAGTCAGCATGAAGCAGACCGTCACCAAGCGCAGCCAGGCGTCCGACCTCGGCGCCATCCGCGCCCTGCGCCCCACCGGCGACGGCACCGACGGTTGGGCGGCGTCCGAAGACGGCCAAGCCGTCCTGCGGGAGGTTCTGCGACGTACCGAACAGCCCCGTGGCACGCCCCGTTCCGGGAGGCCTCGGCACCTGTTCATGGTGGGTGCGGTCACGGCCGTCCTCCTCGGGGGCGCCACCACGGCCGCCGTAGCCACATTCGGGCCATGGGGCGAGGACGGGCGCAACGTCATGTGCGCTCGCACGCTGTCGCCCGAGGCGGACCTGAGCCAACTGCCGCTCAAAGCAATGAAGGATTTCGATCCGCAAGACGCGGCGCGTTCCTGCGCGGCGGCCTGGGACCGGATGTGGAAGCGGCCCACACAGGGCACAGTGCCACAGACTCCCAAGCCGACCCGTTTCGTGGCCTGCTATTTCCCCAGCGCCCAGCCCGACAGCGGCGAGTCCTCCGCCACCGACGGCCATGGGGAACTCGGCGGGCCGGTGATCTACCCGGCGGACGGCTACGCCACAAAGGAGGCAGCTTGCGCAGCCATCGGCTCCAGGCCCGTGGCAGGCGGTTGAGACCAACGGTTTAAGCCAGTTGACGTTTAACGGCGATCCGGGGCGCTCCTGGTGGCGGAGCCCGCGAGCCATCGCTCGACCAGGTTCAGCCAGGATGAGCCGGCCGGCGTGAAGTGCAGGGGGAACCGGGGCGTACCAGACCCTTTGAGCCCGCCCCAACTTTGGACCTGCCCTCTGGTGCGTGTATTGAGTCGTGATGAATCGGTGGTCCGGGTGAGATCTCTGATGCAGAACATCGAGGCTCGTAGGTGGAGGCTGGCGAGGTAGCTGTCCGGGGTTTGATGCCCCTATGGACGTCAAGCAACGATGCTGGCGGTCTCTGTCTGGTCAGCGGGAGTAGTCGCGGGGACGAGGAGTCGGTAGATCTCTCGTGCGACGTAGCGTCCGAGCCAGCGGATGATCTCGCGGCGTGTCTTGCTCTCGATCAGACGTCGTTGCAGGTAGTCGCGAGTGCGGTCGTCCCAACGCAGACTGCCAAGGGCGATCCGGTAGAGGGCGGCGTTCGCTTGGCGGTCGCCGCCGCGGTTCAGCTGGCGGCGCTGGGGTTTGCTGCACGATCGGGTGACATCTTGACCTGCCCCACCTCTCAGGTTCCGGTTCTGGTGGCTAACTGGCGGCGTGGATGGTTCCTGGGGCGGCAAGCTCCACGTGAACGGGGCTGAGCTCTGCGTAGACGCCCGGCCTGCGGAAAGGCCACAGAGGCTCCGCCCCGGTTCAGGGGTGGAGCCTCTCTGCGTTGGAAGCGGAATCCGCTGCGGGCGAGTTCGACCGCTGAGTCCGACCTGCCGGGATCCTTCCCCAGGCACTGGAGTCCGTCCCCGCGGGGACGTGTTGGGGACGCGTTGGGGACGCAAGGACAGGAACTGACTGACAAAGGCTGCTGAGCATGAGCACGCTGCACGCGCTCTGAGCAGGGAAAACGTCAAGGATGAGCGTAGAAACGCACGGGCCGCCAAGATCCTCAAAGGACTCATAATCCGTCGGCCGTGGGTTCGAGTCCCACCCGCCCCACCACAGAAGTGGCCTGACCCGCGGAAGCGCCCCTCGTGAGGTGCCGGACCGTCAGCTTCGGCTCAACGGATCGAATCCGCCGCTCGCGGCTTCGGAGCGCGGTGAGGCTCTTGCTCTCCCGCGGCGCAGACGTAGCGCTGGCCTGTGGAACGCCGACGAGCAGAACTTGAGCCGACGAGTCGGCGACATCTCCCCGACCTCATCGGCCCGAGCGGTGCAGCGCCTGATCGCGACGTGGGGCCCGTACCGCCGGATACAGGCCCCTTTGCCGTGTTGCTGCTGACGCTGACGCTGAAGACCCGGCAGGGAGCGGCAACCGCCCCTGCACCAGGGACAGCGCGATGGTCTGACCCGCACCGGCGTGGCTGCTCACTGCGCTTGCGCCGAGGCCCAGGGCGGCGGAGCCGTGTCACGGGCTCATGCGCCGAGCCGGTTGATCTCCCTGCTGTCCAGGACGCGCGGGCACCGCACACGGGGCCTGGCGACCGCCGGCGTCGCGCGGCCGAGGTGCTCGGTGGTCGTGGTGTGGGAGGGGGCGATACGGCGGAGAACGGGGTAGAGCCAGGACACGAGGGTGTACATGACGCGGTGGAGGCGGGTCTCGGAGACGGCGCCGTGCAGAGGCTGGATGTAGCCCGGGCGGAACATGTACGCGTTCATCGGCATCGCCAACAGGGCGTTCTCGGTGCGGCCCTTGACCCGGGCCCACATCGTGCGGCCGCGCTCCGTGCTGCCGGTGCCCTCGCCGGAGACGTACGTGAAGGTGATGCCGGGGTTGTGCTCGCCGACCGCGCGGGCCGCGGCGAGGGCGAAGTCGTAGGGGTCCGAACTCGGCCAGAGAGCCACTGTTCATGTGTTCGACCCGTTGGGGATCATGATCCCCATGTCTCACGCTTCCCGAAGAAGGCTTCTCGCCGTTCTCGCGGCCTCCGCCGCCTCCGTGCCGCTCGCCGGAGCGGCGTCGGCTCCGGCCCGTGCCGCCGGGGCGACCGTCCCCGTGGACCCCTTCGCGGGTCCGGCGGGCCTCTCCGCGGCCCGTTCCTCGGTGACCCTGCCGCCGTTGGACGCCTCCTACTTCACCTCGGTGACACTCGGCGCCCCGCTCACCGCGACCGTGCTGGCGGGAACCCCGGCGCGCACCGAGGTCACCTCCGGCGGTCGGCGCGTCGCGCTGCTGACCCACGGCGCGCGGACGGTCGTGGTGCCCGGCCCGCAGCGCACGTTCGCGGAGAACAAGCGGTCCTTCGTGGACGACTTCCAGCGCACCCTGCCCGATCCGTCGCTCGCCGCGGAGGACCGGAAGTACTGGGGTACGTCTCCCGGAGGCGGCAGCTGGTCGACGCTCGGGCCGGCGGACACCGACTACTCCGTCGTACCGGGCAGCGGTGTCGTCAGCCTGACCACCGAGAACTACAGCCGGCACGCCACCTTGCGCGACGACGAGATCACCGATGTCGACGTCCGCTGCACGGTCCGGTTCGACAAGGTGCCCACCGGCCAGGCCTGTTCCGTCGGTCTGACGTTCGGCTATCAGGACACCCACAACAACTACCGGGCCCGGCTGTCCTTCCTGACCTCGGGCGCGGTCGAGCTGCGCGTCGAGAAGGAGGCCGACGACACGGTGACACAGCTGGCGACCGCCCTCACCCTCGCCACGGGCGTGCCCGCGGGGACCGACTGGACGATCCGGGTCCGCCGGGAGGGCAGCCGGATCCAGGCCAGGGCGTGGCGTTCGGCTTCGGCCGAGCCGGCCGCGTGGGCCGTCGACGTCGGCGACGCCACCTTCTCCAAGGGCCGGGTGGGCCTGCGTGCCCTGGCGGGCACCGGCTGTACGAACCTGCCGGTCAAGCTTTCGGTCAGCCGCTACGAGGTGGACGCCGCGAACTGGCGGACGCCGCCGGCCGTCACCCACGGGGACTGGGTGCGGGTGCTGCCGGAGCCGTTCGACGGAACCTGGACGACGCGGCTGGAACAGACGATCCGCGGCTGGGCCGGTTCCTGCGCTCCCGACGTCCTGGCCCACGCCGCGATGTTCCTCGGCGGCGCGCCGGCGGTCACGGCCGGGGCCGGACCGGCCCAGGGCAAGCAGGTGCTGGGCGAGGCCGGGTACGGCTACCTCGACCCGCAGGGCTATCGCTACGAGGGCGCCGACTTCCACGAGTACATGAACACCGGCTGGACCTTCCCCGACGGGACCTACACCGGGCCGTCGGGCAAGCAGGTCGGCAACCTCGACTGCTCGGGCTACACGCGGATGGTCTACGGCTATCACATGGGCGTGCCCCTGGCCGCCGGCGCGGACACGTCCGGCGACCGGATCCCGCGCAAGTCGCGGGACATCGCCGACCACGCCCCCGGGGTGCTCGTCGACCGCACCGACGGCACCGCCCCGCCCGCAGCCGCCCTGCTCCAGCCCGGCGATCTGGTGCTGTTCAACGCGGACTCGGGCGACGACGACGCGGCCACCGGCACCGCGACCGTCGACCACGTCGGCATCTACCTCGGCAAGGACGCGGCCGGCAAACGGCGTTTCCTCTCCAGTCGCAAGACGGTCGACGGGCCCACCATGTCCGACCTGGGCGGGGCGTCACTGCTCGACGGCACGGGCACGTACGCGACGAAGCTGCACACCGTGCGCCGTATCTGAACCCGCCGTCCGCGAGCGGCGCGGACGGACGCGGAGGCTCCGCCCCGGTGCCGGGGCGGAGCCTCCGCGCACCGGAAGGGGAATCCGCCGCGCCGTGGTCCGAGAGGGCCCGCCGGGCCGGAGCGCCGTTCGGGATCCCGTATCGGGCAGGTCTCCGAGGGAGCGGCAGGGCCACACGGGGACCGCGGCGACGGGCCTGTCCCTTGACTCCTTTTCAAATGCCTTATTTTGAAAGGCCGTTGACGATCGCGTTCCGGCAGTCAAAGGGCGGGCACAGGTTTCCGCGGTGTAGCTTCTACCCGTCAGTAGAGGCTTGAGCAAGGGTGGATGCGTGGCTGCCCCTTCGCAAACCGAGAAGTTCGCCGCCTGCCTTCGGATGCTGAAGGACCGCAGTGGCCGGGGCTATGACCGCCTCGGGAAGGAAGCGGGCGTCAGCGGCTCCAGTCTGCATCGCTACTGCTCCGGCCTCGGTGTCCCGACGGACTACCGGGTCGTGCACTCCTTCGGCAAGGTGTGCGGGGCCAGTCCGGAGGAACTCCGCGAACTCCACCGGCTGTGGGCGCTGGCGGACACCGACCGGAACGTGCCGGCCGTGGCCGCAGTGACCACCGAGGGCGGCCGCGAACCGGAACCGACGCCGGAGGGTCCTGTCGTGGCCGCGCGGACGGCCCCCGGACCCGACGCCGCCGCCCCGCCGGAGACCGCCCCCGCCGGGACCGGGAAGCCGCGACGGCCCCGGGTGCCCGAGAAGCTGTCCTCCCGCTTCGCGGTACTGGCCGGCGCGGTCGTGGTCGTGATGGGTCTGGTGGCCGGGTTCGTGTGGATGCCCGCCGACGCCCCGCCTTCGGCCGAGGACGGGCTGCTGTACTCCTCCGCGTGCAAGTCGGTGAGCATGGGACAGCACGACGAGTGCGTGCGCGAGGTCCAGACCCTGCTGGTGCGGGCCAAGGGCAGGCTCGCCGTCGACGGTGACTTCGGGCCCGAGACCCTGCGCAGGCTCACCGCGTTCCAGGTGCTGGCGGGCATGCCCGCCAGAAGCGTCGTCGACGAGGAGACGAAGAAGGCGCTGTACGCGCAGAAGGTGAGCATGGCGACCTGGTCGCCGGACAGAGTGGCGAAGCGGATCCGTGAGGTGTTCGCCGAGGACCCCGGCACCGCCGTGGCCGTCGCCCGCTGCGCCTCGTTCCTCGACCCGCTGTGGGTGCTGCCCAACACCAACGGCAGCCGCAACTGGGGCGTGTTCCAGATCTCCGACGTCCGCCTGCGGGAGCTCGGCGGCACACCGCTGCGGGCGTTCGACCCGGAGTGGAACATCCGGGCGGCCCACCGGTTGTGGAGCGCCCGGCACGACTTCCACGACTGGCCCTCCTGCGAGGCGGCGCTGAAGGACTCCAAGGACTCCAAGGACACGGCGAAGAGCTGAAGGCGGAGGGCCGCGCGGGAGAGGTGGAGCGCGGAGGCCCCGGGTACTGCCCCGCGATACCCGGGACCTCCGCGCTCCGGATCACCGTGACCTCGGAACTCCAGGTCACCGGGACCTCCGTGCTCCCGATCACCGGGACCCCGGCCCGGGGTCACCGGGAGCGTCAGACCGTACCGCTCTCCCACCACCAGTCGCGGCCGAGGTCGGCCCGGCTGTCGACGTGCTGGTGGTCGACGGTGTACCGCTCCAGGCCGGAGAACCCGCAGGTCTCCGCCTTCTGGTAGACGGTCTTGGTGGCCACGCCGGGAACGTCGAGGTCGGCCGCGGTGCCGTACAGGTGCATGCTGTCGCTGGCCCCGCCGATGTCGGCGTTGTGCTCGATGCTGCGGAAGCCGGAGTTGACCGTGATCGGCTTGTCGCCGAGCTTCTTGCGCAGCGCCTCCAGCTTGTACATGCAGCGCCGGGCGTTCTCCTTCGCGGCCGCCGCGCTCACCTTGCCGCCGTTGAAGGTGCCGCTCGACTGGTCCACGAACTCACTCCAGTTGAAGTGGGCCGTGGAACCGTCCGACTGCTCCAGCGCGTTGAGCTTCGCCTGGGTGTTCGGGCCGGCGACCCCGTCGTTTTCGAGGCCGTACGCCGCCTGGAACCGCTTGACGGCCGCGGCCGTGCCGGGACCGAAGTCGCCGTCGAGGCCGACCCGGGTGTGGCTGGCGCTGTCGGCCGCCCAGCCGGCGACACGGATCTGCAGTTCCAGCACGTCGGCGCCGTTGTCGCCCTGCTTCATGGTGCGCGACCACGAGTAGGCCTGCGCGGTACCGGAGAACAGGACCTGGCCGAACGCGACGCCGGCGCCGACGGCGAGCGTGCCGCGCAGCATGCTGCGGCGGTCGAGGGAGCGGCTGCCGACGGAGCGGGCGGCGGCGGAGCGGAAGAGGAAACTCATCGTCGTCCTTTCGGAACGGTGGTGGGAGAAGGAGCGGAAAGAGGTCAGTAGGCGAGTTGGAAGTTCACGTTCTGCGCGTCGGTGTCATAGGGGCCGACGCGCAGGACGAAGCGGGTGCCGTCCTTGACCTCGGTGGCGACGGTCGCCCACGGGGTGCCGTGGAGGGAGTACGTGTTGTCGTGGTTGCACTTGTCGGTGTGGTCGACGAACACCACGCAGGCGTAGAGGAACGCCCCGTTGTCCGTGGTGAGCCGCATGTTGACGTCACCGCACCGCGAGGACGTGGTGAAGGGGCCGAAATCCTTGGGTCCCACCTGGTAGCGGTAGTTCAGGTTCCTCGCGCCGCCGTAGCAGCTGGTCGCCGCGGCCGAGGACTGCGCGGCGGCGGGCGCGGCACCCGCTCCCAGCAGTGCGGCCACGGTGACGAGAGCCGAGGCGAGCGCCCTGGTCTTGATCATGGTGGTCTCCGTTCGGTGAGGTGGGTGAGAGGGTCAGAAGGCGATCTGGAAGGTGGCGGAACTGCCTTCCAGGTCGACGCCGTTGGGCACGGTGAACCTGGTTCCGTTCAGGACGTCGGTGGCGATGGTCGTCCAGCTCCGGCCGATCTTGGTCCAGTAGTTGCAGGCGCCGGCCCTCGCGAACTGCACGCAGGCCCAGCCGAAATCGGCGTCGCCGCCGGTCATCCGCATGTTGATGTCCGTGCAGCGGCTCGTGGTCACGTACGGGCCGAAGTCGCGCACCTCCCCGTAGTGCACCGTGACCGCCCCGCCGTAACAGCTCGTGGCGGCGGCGCCGGCCGAGGCGGCCGAGGCGGGCGCCGGAACGGTGAAGCCCAGGGCGACGAGCAGCGCGACGAGGGACGCGCGGGCGAATCGGCCGGTCATGCGGGTCCTCCTCGATACGTACATGTCCGGGGTCACCGGTTGGCCAGCCGGTCCAGATCGGCCTGGGTGCCGTTGAACACGTCCCCGGTCGCCGGCGCCCGGACGCCCGGGAAGATCGCGGCGTCGGTGTACTGCCACATCGCCCAGCTCGTCGAGCCGTTCGGCACCGGCGGCTGGGTGATCGACTGGCGGTAGTCCGCGAGTTGCAGCGGATACCGGGCGAAGGCGGTGGTCGACCCCATGCAGTCGTCCAGGAAGGACTTCTGGGTGTAGATCATCGGGACCCGGCCGAAGGCGCTCTCCACCCGGTCGAGCCAGGCCTTGGCGTCGGCCACCGTGCCGTAGGCGGGACAGCGCCCGCTGCCGTCGTCCATGCGCTCCAGGTCGAAGATCGGCGGCAGGTCGCCCGCCCGCTTCCCCGTGTAGCCGGTCGCCCGCACCGCGGCGATGAACCGGTCGGCCTGCGCGGCACCCGTGTCGGCCGCCGTGCCCGTGTAGAAGTGGTACGGCGCCACGGCCAGCCCCGCCGCCCTGGCCCCCTCGAGGTCGGTGGCGAGGTATTCGTCGGTGACGTTCATGCCCCGCGTGGCCTTGACCGTCGCGAACTCGGCACCCGAGGCCCGTACGGCCTTCCAGTCGATCGGCGCCCCGCCGGGGTGCTGGTACTTGGCCGTGTCCAGACCGTCGATCGGGTGACCGGCGGGGTGGGGCGGCGTGCAGTACGCGTTACGGCTGGACCAGTCCACCAGCTTGGCCCAGGTGTTCGGGCCCACGGTGCCGTCGGCACTGAGGTTGGCGCAGTGCTGGAGCTCGATGACCCGGTTCTCGGTGCCGCCCCCGAAGTCGCCGTCGACGGTCAGCGGCGGATAGTGGAACGGCTCCATGGCGAGGTTCAGCCGGCACTGGACCTCCTTGACCTCATCGCTCTTCGTGCCCTTCTTGAGGGTCGGGCGCGCGTCGGTGTGGCCGCACACGGTCGCCTGTGCCGTGCCCGCCGTGCCCTGGGTCGCGCAGGTGTGCGGCTGGGCGGCCCAGGAGTTCAGCGCCGCCCAGGTCTGCGGGCCGAGCACGCCGTCCGCGCTCAGCCCGGCGCACCGCTGGAACTCCTTGACCCGCGTCTCCGTCCCCGGTCCGAACGAGCCGTCCGCCGCGATCGGCGTGTAGCGGCTCGGCTTCGTCGCCAGGTCGAGCTGGCACTGCGCCTCGACCGTCGCGTCCCCCGTGGATCCCTGCTTCAGCGTGGGCTGTTCGCTCGTGTGTCCGCAGACCGCGACCGCGGCGGCCGGCGCCGCCTGCACCGTCACGGGCCCGCACAGGGGCAGGACCGCTGCCACGGCGAGGGTCAGGCCCCGCAGTAGCGTCCTTGTTCCCATCTGGTGTTCCCCCTCTGATCGGAGCCGGGAATCCCCGGCCGCCGGCCATGCTGGCAGCGCCTGTTCCCGCGGGGGATCCTCTTGATCGGGATCGGGACGCCGGGACAGTCCCACGCATGTGACCTGCGGGAACGCATCACCTCTGGGACGGGCATGGGACACGGGCGGCGACGGGGCCCGGTCCGGGCGCGGGCATGCGGATCGGCGCCGTCCGGCGGCCCCACCGGGGAGAGGGGGCATCGTGGTCCTCGGGGACCGCCGGACGGCGCTGTCGCGCGCTGTCGGCCTGTCGGTGTCTTGGTCCGCGGGGCGGACGGTCAGCTGTTCGCGGACCGCTTCTCGGCGAGGAACTCCACCAGCTCCCCGGGCACGAGGTGCCCGGCTTCCGGCTCCTCGTGCTGGACGGGATGAATGCCGTGGGCCGTGAGACCCCGCACGAACCGCTCGGGCAGCCTGTCGCCCTCGGCCAGGTGGAGATCGAGGAGGGCCTTTCGCGCGGCGGGATCCAGTGCTTCCCACCACTGCGTGACGCGCGCGCTGTGTCTGCTGTTCATGCGCCCCAGGTGAACACGGACAAACGGTCGTGAACAACCGAAAACGCCGGTCGCGCCGGACAGGTCCGGGGGAGCCGCCGGAAGGACGAGGTCAGTTCGGGCCGAGGTCCAGTGCGGCGATGTCCCCGGGGCCCAGGAGCCTGGTGTGGCCGCCGCCCGCGGTGCCCAGGCGGGGGAGCGCCTGCTGCTCGTCGGAGAAGTGCCGCTGCCCGGAGAGCCGGATCGACACGGCGCCGCCGAGCAGCAGCCGGTCGTTCACGCCGAAGGCCTGCTGCTCTCCCGGCTTCAGGGGCCGGGAGGAGCCACCGCGCTCCAGCACGGTGCCGTTGGCCGAGTCGAGGTCCACGGCGGTCACCTGGGGGCCTCCGGAACCGCTCTGCACACTCAGCATCAGGTGACGCCGGCTCACCCGGTCGACCTCGGACGGCGCGTTCACCGCGTCCGAGCCGAGGTTGATGCCGTGGCGCAGCTCGCCCCGGCCCACCTCCAGCGCGTCGCCCTCGCCCACGGGGAAGCGGAGGTACTCCTCGCCGGTGCGCAGGTCGGCCACGACGAACGAGCGGGGCCGGGTGCGCGGGCCCAACTGCCGGACCGCGCTGTGGCAGCCGCCGCAGACCGGTGTTCCGCCGCGGTTGAGCAGCGGCCAGTCGTGCAGCCGGTCGGGCCAGTAGCGGGCCTTGAGGCAGTCAGGGTTCTCGCAGCGCCAGTGGTGGCCGAGGACCTTCCTGTGAGCGGGGTCGCGGTGGTCGAGGTGCTGCTCGAACTTCAGGACCTTGCCCTCCAGCGCCCGCGAGACGGCATGCGGGGAGATGGGGCGGATGCCGCTCGGTTCGAGACGGACCGTGCCGTCGCCGGCGCTCCAGGACAGGAAGCGGCCGGGGGAGCGCTGGATCCACGGGAACGCGTTCCGCAGGTCGGTGAACTGGTCGCGGCTGATGACGTGCAGGCCGTGCTCCTCGGCGAGGGCCAGCAGCACCGGGTCGGCCATCGGCGCGAACCGTATCGCCCGGTCGCGTTCCAGCTGCCGCAGACGGAGCTGGTCGGTGGGACCGAGCTGCCGGCGCAGGGAGTCGTCCGCGACCAGGGTCAGGGACGTGCGCTCGCCGAACTGGCGGTGCCAGGCGTCCCGTACCAGGAACAGGCGTTCCAGCAGGGGGAAGTGGCGCCCCGCCGGCGGCAGCGCGTCCGACCAGCAGACGTTGGACACATCGACGACCGCCCCCGCAACCCTCATCGTGCACACTCCCCGGCCGGGGCACTCGCCGCGTTCCGCCCCCGCGAGTCGTTCCCCGTACCAAATCGTCTGGCTGATGTCCCGGAGCAATACGGGTTCTTCGCCAGATCTGCCTCATGACGGTCGATACCGTAACGATGTTGATCAAGTCGCGCAAGCGCGTGTTCTCCTGCCCGACAGGTGCGCGAGGAGGAGGGGCTCAGGCCTTCGCGGTGCTGTCGATCAGGGCGCGGAGCGAGCGGACCTCGGGGTCCTTCGGTCCGTGCGCGGGAAGCAGTGAGGCGTGCGTGCCGGTCAGGAGCGGCAGGCCTTCCGGGTCGCCCTGGGCGTGCAGGACCTGGCCGAGCATGTGCGCGATGTCCAGGTGCCGCATGGGGGCGGTGTCGCGCTCGTCGTGAGGTGTGCCGTCGCTCGTGCCGGCCGGGCAGTGCAGGCGCAGCTCCCGCAGGCAGGCTTCCGCCTCGGCGAGTTCGTCCCGCGTGATCCGGATGTCCGCGATCACCAGTCCGAGGTCGATGGACTCGGCGGATCCGGGGCCCAGTTCCCTGTCGGCGCGGCGTCTGAGGCGTTCCAGGCCGGGCAGGGCCTCGGCGTGGTGACCGTCGAGGTAGGCGGTCAGCGCCGTGCTTCTGAGGGCGGCGAACTCCTCGGCGGTCAAGTCCGGGACGGTGAGCGGGGTGGTGGGCGGGACCCGCATGTCCGCGCCTACGGGCACGGTGGGCGGGGCCATGGCGTACGGCCGCCCGGCCGCCGGGTCCGCGCCGGCCGGCACCGTGGGCGCCGCCATGGCGTACGCCCGGGGGTGCGACGGCATGGGGACGGTCCGGCCGTCGTCGTCCGCGTCGAGGCCGGCGCCGTGCTCCAGGAGGATCCCGTCGAGCACGGCCTTCACCTCCTCGGCCGAGGACGGGCGGTCCCCGGGCTCCTTCGCCAGCAGGGTGAGGACGAGTCGTTCCAGTTCGACGGGCGAGGCGGGGCGCAGGTCCCGCAGTGGTGCCGGGGCGGTGAAGACGTGGTGCGCGCCCACGGAGCGGGTGGCCGAGCCGGTGAACAGCGGCTGTCCGGTGACCAGTTCGTGGATGACACAGCCCAGGGAGTACAGGTCGCAGGCGCCGGTGATCTCGTACTCGCCGAGATGCTGCTCGGGAGCGGCGTACTCGGCGGTGCCGGGGCTTCCCATCCCGGCCGACGTCAGCCGGGGGTCGGAGGGGGCGAGGGAGGCGGCCACGCCGAAGTCCAGCAGCCAGACGGTGTCCTGAGGGTCGATCATCAGGTTCTCCGGCTTGAGGTCCCGGTGCACCACCGACCGCCGGTGCGCGGCCGAGAGCGCGTCGCAGATCTGTGCGGCGAACCTGAGGGCGCGTCCGATGCCCGGACGGCCTTCCTCCCGGAGCAGCCGGCCCAGGGTCATGCCGTGGATCAGTTGCATGACCATGTAGGCGTGGCCCTCGAAGACCCCCACGTCGTGCACGACGGGGATGGCGGGATGGCCGATCCGCGCCAGGAGCCGGGCCTCCCGGACGAACCGTTCGTGGGGCGCCTCGAGACCGCCGGCCATCGGGCTGTCCTTGAGGAGTTTGACGGCCACACCGCGGTTCAGGGCGCGGTCGAACCCCGCCCACACATCACCCATGCCTCCGCCGCCCAGGTGCTTGGTCAGCTCATAGCGGTCGGCGAGGACATGGTCGAACGGTACGGCGCTGTGCAAGGCCATTTCTCCAACTCCGAGGCCACCTCGCCATGCGCGGGCGGCCGGGCGCCGATCATGACTATCGGATCGACGGCAATATTTCAAGATTAAATTTGAACGTGACATCACCACGACCTCTCCATATGATCTTCACGAATGTGGGTCGTCGGTCCGTGTCCTGGCCGGGCTGAGCCGAGACGCACTTCCCGTCTGTGACACCTGCCGCCGCCGCCCCCTTGGGGCGCGGGCAGCTTTTGGACGTACGTACGACCCGAGGAACGCCCGTGGACAACACGCCAGGCCCGCCGGCCGCGGCCGGTGACGAACGATCCCGCGAGAGCGTGACGGCCTGGCTGGCCGCGCAGCTCGAACCACTGTGCGCCGGACGGCGTCCGCGGGATCTGGACGAGGCGAACGACATCGGCTGGATCCGGCACATCGGACGGGAGGCCTTCCGCCGTGCGGCCCGCCGTTCCGGTGAGGACGACGCCACCCGTCTGGCCATGACCGGTGTGTGCGGCGGCGCCTGGCCACAGGGTGTGGAGACGGTCGTCAGGGCGGCTCTCGCCCCCGGACTCACCGTGGCGACACCGCAGGAACTGGCGCGTCTCATCGTCGCCGTGGTGCCCGAAGCGGCCCGGCGCGACCGGGGGTCCGCGTCGTACGGCCACCTGCGGGTGGGCCGGGTGGGACTGGCGACGACCACCGGCTGGGCGAAGGCGCGCGGACGCGGTCACGAGGACAACGAGGACGCGAGCGGGTTCTTCAGACCGGCGGACGGGGGTCTCGTGGCCGCGGTCCTCGACGGCGTCAGCGGCCGCGGTGACGGCAGCGGCGGCTGGGCCGCGCGGCGCGCCCTGGAGATCGTCGAGCGGGACTGGTCCGAGGGGGCCCGTGACCCGCTGGAGATCCTGCGGGGCCTGGAACGGGGCCTGTCCGAGAACGAGCGGGAAGCGGAGACGTACGCCGAGGCCGCGACGGTCGGCGTGCTGTGCCGCGTCGCGCCCGGGGAGCCGGAGCAGGTCACCCTGGCGTTCGTCGGTGACCCCCGCGCCTACGCGCTGCTGCCGGGAACCGGCCGGGCGGTGCGGCTCGGTGGCGAGGGCAGCGCCGTGTTCGAGGACTTCGAGGACGGCATACCGCCCAGGCCGAGCGAGGCGTCCGTGGTGACGTCGTACCTCAACGACGACGGAGTGCAGGGCCGGCCGCACGTCGTGTGGCCCGAACTGCCGGCGGGCTCCTGGCTGGTCCTGCTGAGCGACGGCGCCTGCGTCACCGCCGGACGCTCCGGGGACAGGGCCGAACCGGGCCTGGCGGGACCGGGGTTCGACGACTGGCTCTTCGCCGCGGACCTCGAGGAGACGGCGGCACGGGCGTTGAGCCCGCAGCATCTGGCGACATTGCTGGCCATGCGATCGGAGTCCCTGGGCGGGCGCGACAACGCGACCGCCCTGGTCGTGGAGTTCCTCGACGAGCCCGTCACCCAGGACCGCTCCCGGCGCACGGCGACGGCCGGCGTCGGCGGCGACGGCGTGCGCGACGAGCGGCACGACGCCTTCGGCGACCGGGACTTCGACGACGTCGACGACTTCGACGAGCGGCACTTCGGCGAGGACGGCGAGGAAGCGGGCGCCGAGCGGGCCGACCACCGTGAGGACGAGGACGAGGACGAGGACGACGACTTCGACGAGGACTTCGACGACGACCTGGACTCCGAGGACGACCTGGACTCCGAGGACGAGGACGGGGTCGGGGTCGGGAACGGCGAGGACGGTGAGGACGGCCTTCTCCGTGAGGACGGCCGTCCCGGTGAGGCCGCCGAGGGGCGAGGAGCAGGTGAAGCCCCCGCCGCCGACGGCCCCGCCGCCCCGGACCGGGGGCCCGACGGTGACGCGGAACGAGCAGAAGAAGGGGAGGGCTCCCGATGAGGATGCTCTGCACTGTCGACCGATCCATGGCCGCGGCCGGCGGTTCGGTGTTCATCTCGGTCGGCCCGCCCCGCATGCCCAAGCCGTCGAGGCGCGTGGCGGGCGCGGTGGCCTTCGCCCTGGACGAGTCGGGCTCCATGGACAAGCCGTTCGCCCCGGGAGAGCCTGTCCGGCGGCACGTGACGAAGCGGGGCATGGCCGCCGCCGCCGCTGCCCTGGACAAGGACACCGTTGTCACGGTCGTCCGCTTCGCCACCCGGGCGCAGGTCGTCTACCGGGGTACGGCGGGCGAGCTGGCGGCCCGGCCGGACCTGGCCGTCGAGGCGCACGTGGGCGGTGCCACCAACTTCGAGGCGGCGCTCCTCACCTGCGCCGGGGAACTGCGGGACCACCCGGGCACCCGACGGATCCTGCTGTTCACGGACGGAGAGCCCACCGACGGCGCGGCCCCGGAGGAGCTGGCCGAACTGGGAAGCCGGCTGGCCGCCGAGGGAATCCACATCGACGCCCTGGGCATCGGGGAGGAGTCGAGGGACTCGCTGCTCAGCGGCCTGGTCGGCGACACCGGGCAGACCGCGCACGCCACGGCGACCAGCAGCGACGCGGCGGACTTCCAGCGCATGTGCCAGGAACTGGTCCAGTGGGGCCGCGAGTCGTACGTACAGGGCGGCCGGATCTTCCTGGCCGTGCATCCCGACTGGCGGGTGGGCACCGTTCTGCGTACGCACCCGCAGGAGCGGATGCTGTCCGGCTGCGCCGCACCCGCGCGGGGCGGGGGCACCCTGGTCTCCCTGCCGCTGGGCGCGTTCGGCGGCAACCGCTGGCGTCCCGCGTTCGTCGTGGAGCTCATCGCCCCGCCCACCCCCCGGCCCTCGCGGCAGATCGTCAAGGCACAGGGAGTGATCCTGATGTCCGGTGAGGAGCAGTCGCTCGACGGTTCCTCGGCCGAGGACATCAGGATCCAGGTCGTACCGGACGACGCCAACTCCGTCTACCTCCAGCACGATCCGATGCTCGCCCGGCTGGTCGAGGGAGTGCGGCTGGCCGACGAGGTCGACCAGCTGGTCTCGCAGATGCCGGCCGGGCAGGAGGCCGGGGTCTACGAGGAGGGCCTGACCCGTGCCCGCAAGCGGGGCATGTCCGGCCTGGCGCACGACTTCCAGGACGCGCTCCAGGCACTCGGCGAGGGAAACCACGCGGCCGACGTCCAGTCCGCCACGCGCGCCCGGGCCGCCCGCGCACGGACCGAGGTGGCCGACCTCCTCGGTGAGACGAAGGTCCGCGCGCCCCACCACCGCACGGCCGACGACATGAGGGGGAAGTGACCGAGGTGCACGTACTGATCGATGTGAGCAACGTCTGCCGTGACCACCGCGGCTGGCAGGCCACGGACGTGCAGGTCGCCAGGGCGGCGGATCTTCCGCTGCCGCCCCCGGAGAGGGAGCGCGAGGACGCGGTCCTCGACCGGTACATCGCGGTGTGCGAGGCGGCGCGGAGGAAGTGGGGCAAGGACGCCAGGATCCGCGGCTGGGCCGACTCCTCGCTGTTCCGCCGCTTCGGCGAGGCGGATCGTGAGCGCTACCGCAGGCTGGTGGCGGACCAGGAGATCCGCGAGGCCGACGAGGCGGACGATCCGCTGCTCAGTGATGCCAAGGCGCTGCGGGCCGTGGTGATCAGCAAGGACAACTTCCGCGGCAAGCGCGGCCACGGCGACCACGACTGGCTGAACGGCACCACGGACCGGCTGTGGGAGCCGACGGTCGCCCTGGTCGGGGGCCGGGTGAAGGTGGACCTGAACGCGCGCAAGCTCTCGGACATCAGCGACAGCAGCGTCCGGCGGGGTGCCAACGACGACCTGATCAAGGCGAACGGCCTCACCGACGAGGATCTCCAGTACGACTACCGGTGTGTCGGTCCGGACTGCCCGCTGGGCCGCAAGGACCGGATGGCGGTGTTCCCGCTGCGCGCCGCCGGAGGTGCCGCCGGAGACCTGATCTGCCCCAAGTGCTCGGTCAAGGTGGTACGGACCGGGCGGCGCAGCGAGCCCGTCAAAAGGTGGAAGAACAAGAACGAGCAGCGCCGCCAGGCCCGTACGGCGGACAGCGGCGGCCCGGACGACTTCCTGGAGCTTCCGCCGCTGGACGGTCTCCCCTCCACCGGCGAGCTGAGCGGTCTCCGTGCCGGGGAGGCGGCACCGACGCGTCCTTCGGCGGCGGGCGTTCCGCCTCGCGTCGCCGCGCCCGACGCGTCGCGGCAGGTGTTCGCGCCGACCGCGCCGGACACCCTCCGCTGGGACCTTCCCGGCGGTCCCGAGGAGCCGGCCGGCACGTCCGCCCCGTCGTGGCAGGCGTCCTCTCCGGCTCCGGTCACGGCTCCGGCTCCGGTCACGGCTCCGGCTCCGGTCACGGCTCCGGCTCCGGTCACGGTTCCGGCGTCCGGCGCGGCCTCCCGGGTCCTGCGGGTGGACGTGGACGTGCGCGGGCGGCGGGTGCACACCGAGTCCCTCGGGCCGGGGCGGATCGTCCTGGGCCGGCTGGCCGCCGCGCGCGAGACCCTCCCCAAGGGCGAGACCGGCCTGAACATCTCGGCCGGCCTGGGCGAGGAGGCCCGGGACGTCAGCCGCCGGCACCTGGTCATCCGTTTCGACGAGGACGGCACGGTGACGCTGCTCGACACCTCGGTCAACGGCGTCACCCTGGAGGGCCGGCCCATGCCGAGCGACACCCATGTGCGGTGGACGGGCGAGCGCATTTCCATGCTGGACGAGCAGATCCAGGTCCGTCTGCACCTCGCGCACGGCTGACCCGCCCCCGACACACAGCCTCAAGGCCACTGACCGAAGGAGTGAAACGCCGTGCGCGAGCGCGAGAAGACCGACCAGTACGGCGGGCGCAAGTTCGCCTGGGTGCCCGACCGATACGGTCCCGAAGGCCGCTACCGGTGGGTCAAGGAGCTGTCGGTCGGAGGCCAGGGGTACGCGGAGCTCTGCGAGGACACCTGGTCCGGCGGACTGGTGGTCGTCAAGGGCGCCTGGTGGCAGGACAGCGAACTCGAACCCGGCACGGCGCAGAGGACCAGGGAGGACCGCGAGCACGCGTTCCGGCGCTCGGTCGAGATCCAGCTGGAGCTCTCCCACCGCACCCAGTCGGTACCCGCCGTGATCGAGCTGGTCAGCGAGGTCTCGCCGACCCGCAGACACCTCGGCAGCCTGGTGCCGGCCGGCTACGGCTCACCGGACGTCAACCACGAGTCGTTCCTCGTGATGCAGTTCGTGGGAGACGCGGACCGCACCTCGCGCACGCTGGAAGACCTGGTGAACGACGAGCGCCGTCCGCTGGACTCGGCCGAGGCCGTGGCCCTGGCCGACCAGGTGGCCGCCGGTCTGGCGGCGATGCACGTGCCGGGGGGCAAGGGCCACTACTGGGCCCACTCCGACCTCAAGCCGGGGAACATCCTGGTCTCCGGCCACCCGCGCCGCTTCACCATCATCGACCACGGCGCGGCGCAGCGGGTGCCGCTCAAGGGGGAACCGCCCGAGGTCGAGGCGGCGACGGACGCCTTCGCCCCGCCCATGGCCGAGGAGCGGCTGACCGACCGGTTCGACATGTACTCGCTCGCCGCGACCCTGGTCTTCGCCCTCACGCAGGAGCCGCCCGGACGGGACGTCAAGATCGCGGACATGACGTCCGACCTCGCCCGGCGGAACGTGCACCCCGCGCTCATCCGTCTGATCGCGACCTGTCTTCGCGACGACGCCAAGTACCGCATCACCGCTCAGGCGTTCCGCAGGGAACTCGCCGCCGTCAACGCCTTCGCCGCCACCGAGGTGCTCTCCCGATGATCGACGCGAACAAGACCTTCCTGGATCCGGACTTCTTCTCCTTCGACGACACCGACGGCGCCGCCGCGCCCGTTCCGGACGCCCCGGCCGGGGCGGACCCCTCCGGGACACCGTCGGTGACCGGCGGCACCGCGGCGCTGGCCGGCCGTTCCGGACGGGGCTGGGATCTCGTCGAGCGCTTGATCCGGCCGGTGGGCGAGCGTGCCCGGGTCCGGATGGTCAAGGCGAACGACGGCAGTGCCCTCGGCGCGCTGCGGGCCGCCGCGCCGCAGGACCAGGACAGCCTCGACACCGCGGTGCGCGTCCTGATGGGGACCAGCCAGCTCGTCGTCCCCGTGCTGCTCGACGTACTGCCCGCGAGCGGCGACCTGGGGACCCGGTACATCACCACCTGGGCCACCGGCGACGCCATCGAGACCGACGCCACCCTGCAGGAGGACGACAGCCTCGCCCACGAGATGGCGCGGGGTCTGCGGCTGCCGCCCACCCGGGCCCTGGAACTCATAGCGCCGCTGGGAGCCCTGCTGGAGGAGGCCGCCGAGCGCGGCGTGTTCCCGGTGGAGCTGTCCCCGGACCACCTGATCGTCGACAACGGCTCCCTGCGGCTGACCGGATTCTCCCGGCACGGCTACGCACCCCAGCGCGGGATCAGGCCCGCCTGGGCGCACGCCTCCGAGTGGACCCGGGGGCTGCTGGGCGACGAGGAACCGCCGACGGACGCCGAGGCGTTGCGGCGCTACCAGTTCCGGGCCCTGTGGGCCCTGGCGGGCTGGCTCGGCTCCGGACGGCGGCCCGCCACCTGGCGTGCCGTCGCCGGCGACGACAACCTCCGGGCCTACCTGAAGTCGGCCGGCTTCCGGATCGACCCCTTCGCGCACCGCGCGATGTCCGCCGCCGTCCTCACGGACGCCGTACGGGAACAGCGCGGGGCGGACGCCGTCACCGAGATCGCGGGCAGCGCGGCCGTCGTCGTCTACGACGCGAGTACGGCGCTCAGGGCGCGGCGGGACGAGAAGGTCCTGCGGGCCCTGGTCGGCGGAGTCCACCGGGCCAAGGTCAGGGCCAGGGCCGAGAGCGACGACGTGGTCTACCTGGCCACCCTGTCGAACGGCATCCGGGTACGGCTGACCCGGCCGAAGACCGTCACGGAGGCGCACCGGGCCGAGGTCGGCGCATGGATCGTCGTCGAGATCACCTCGTACGACACCAGCCTCGACAAGAACGGACGGCCCCGCGGGCTGAAGGGCCGTCAGGTTCTGGACGGCGCGCCCACTCCGCTGCCCGAGCGGCAGTCGGTCAACCCCGAGGCGATCCGGCTGGCCGCGCTCCTGGAGCGGGGACGCCCGGTCCTCGGAATCGCGCGCATCGGCAGCCAGGACATCGCCGGTGACCTCGCGGGACTGCTCGGCACCTCCGGCTGGGTGCTGACCGAGGACGACCCGGCCGTCCTCCTGGAACGGGTGGTGGAGCTGGCCGGGCAGGAGACCGGCGCCGCCCCGGACGTGTACCTGGTGAGCGTTCCCGAGGACTCCCTGGGGCCGAAGGCCCGCGCGGCCTGCCGGATCCACCGGCTGGTCCCCGAGGAGGAGGTGACCTTCGCCGTACGCTCGGCCTCCGACGGCACCTCGCTGCCGATGCGCTGGCAGGACCTGCCCTTCGTGTACGACCTCGACCTCGCCAAGGTGCGCGAGGAGGTCTACCCGAACAGCAAGGCGGGCAAGTCCGCCGCCCGGCAGGCGTTCCCGGTGGCGTTCGCGGCCCGCGCGACGGATCCTGGAACCCCGCCCGGCGTCATCGTCTCGATGCAGCAGACCCTCAAGGACGAACTGCACGGGCGCCCGGACATCCTGGTGCTGACCGTGGCCGACCTGGCCGCCCGGCGCAAGGCGCTGGGCACCCCCCGGGTCAAGGAGCACCTGCGCAACCTCGCCGCCGCCCGCCATCTGCTGTCGGCGCTCCCGCCGGTCGGCCGGCTCGTGTCCGACGTGGTCCGCACCGTGGGAGACCGGAAGCAGGGCACGGCCGTCCCGGCACTCATGGGTCTCTCCGGCTGGATGGACGTCCTCGCCCCCGACTGGGACGAGCTGTGCCAGGTGCTGGCGACCGAGGGCATCCACCTGCGCCGCGCCTGCGAACAGCTCGCCGCCGTGGCCGAGGCGATCAGCCTCGCGCCCGGACTCCGGCCGTTCCTGCTCGACCTGGTGCTCGCCGACGCCGACGCGGCCGTCCTGCGCGCCTTCCACGAACCGGACGTGACCGGCCGCACCGCCGGGGTGCTCGCCGACGCCGGCCGGGTGCTGTCCCGGACCCTGGTCGACGCCCTGACGGCGGGGCCCCGCGCGGACGGGGACGACATCCGGGAACGGGTGTTCGCCCTGCTCGGGAGAGTGGACTTCTGCCGTGCCCTGCCGTCGGCGGAGGACGCGCAGCACCTGGTCCCCGCCGAGGCCGTCCAGCTGCTCGACCGGAACCGGACCTCCGACGAGCAACTGCGGGTGTGGGGTACCGCGATGCCCGGCATCGTCAACCGGGCCCGCGAGGCCGGCTACGACGTCGGCCGGCTGCCCGAACTGCTGCGCCGGCTGGGAGTCGGAAAGAGTCAGGTCCACCGGGTGACCCGGGAACTCCTCAAGGTCGACCAGCGCGTGTGGGCCGATGCCCATCGCGTCGATCAGGGCCTGCTGCGGTCCTGGTGGGACGCCTTCGGCGACTTCCAGCTGCTGTCGCCCGTCGGCGAGGGACGCTGGACCACCGCCGAACTCACCGACCTCGCCGAACTGGCCGACGACGACATGCGGTTGCTCGCCGAATGGCTCAGCGGGCCGCTCGACGCGGCGAGCCTGCACACCATGCGCCGGTTCGCCCGGGAAGCGGGCCTCCACCCGGCGCAGGTGGCGGACCTGTACAACGAGGCGTCGTGGGAACTGCCCGAGGACCACGCGGAACTCGCCGCGATGGTGCGTGCCGCGGTGCGCGAGGGCGCCGACCTCTCGGGGCTGCTCGCCGAATGGCGCGACCGCCTGCCGCACTACCGCGCGAGCGGCGCGGCCGCGCTGTGGTACCCGGTGGCGGCGCTCCGGCTGGCCGGCCTGCTCGGGCTGACGGCCGAGTCCGCCAAGGAGTTCGCCGAAGTGGACGCCAAACGGCTGACCGCGGCCTGCGAGGTGCTGGCGCGGCGTCCCGTGCTGGCCCGGAGCCTGGCACAGGCCCGCCCGGCCTCGGTGCGCGAACTGCTGCCCTCGCTGGAGCACCTGCCCGACCAGCTCACCCCGCGCGACATCGAGGGCCTGGCGATGTCCTCGGATCCCGCCCGTGCCGGACGGATCGCCGAGGCGTCCGGGCAGCCGGTCCAGGTGGTCTCCCTGGTCCTGCGGGCCTTCCCGCGGGCCTCCGCGGAGGAACTGGTGCGGCTGGCCCGCGTCGGTCCGTTCGTCTCCGACCTCCAGACCTCCGAACTGCGCGACCTCGCCGCGCTGGAGCTGGAGGACGGGCAGTACCGCGAGGTCGCCGAGGCACACCTGGCCCTGCGGGGCGGCGCCGACCTGATCGGCCTGATCCGGAGCCACGGCGCCGCGGCCCTGCACGCGGCCCTGGCCCCGATGCAGGTCTTCGACCGGGGCCTGCTCCTCACGGCCATGGCGAAGCTGTCGCCCGCGCGGGTGGCGGCGCTGGAACTGCGAGCGGAACACATGGCGCCGCTGGCCCGCGCCGAGAACCGCTGCGCGGGCACCTTCGGCGTCCTGGCCGCCCGCGGCGGAGGACTCTTCCCCCTCCTGTGCGCGGAGAACGGCCCGCAGGTGGTGCAGTTCCTCACGGAGCACGGCGACTCCCCGGAGACGGCGGACTGCCTGGCCGCGGGCGGCATGGCCGCGCTGGAACCGCTGCGCGCCCACGGCACCGCCCTCGTCCAGGTGCTGGCGCTGGCCGGAGTGCATCCTTCGGGGGCCGTCGAGGCCGCCACCGCGCTCACCACGGTCGACAGCGTGCTGGGCGGACGCCGCCCGCTCCACCGCCGGGCCGTGGGCAGGCTGCTCAACCACACGCCCCTGTATCCGCGGGAGACCCACTCCCGGGTCCGGATCGCGCTGGCCGCCCAGGTCCTGCGCCGGGGCGTCGAGGAGTCGGCGGACGAGGCGCGACTGCTGGTCCTCGCCGACAACGCCGTGTACGGGATGGGGTCATGAGCCCGAACGGCATCGGCTCGCCGGGCGCCGTCACCGTGAGCGGATCTCCGCGGCCCGACGCGTGGAACTCGTTGCCCTGCCGGGCGGACGGAGGATTGTGATGCGGTACGTACTGTGGACCGTGGGCCTGCTCTTCGGGCTGCCCTTCCTGTCCTCCCTGGCCTACCTGCTGGTGCAGTACCCGGTTCTGTTCGCCCTCGAGAGCGGGCCCCTGGTCCTGGGCGCGAGCGCCGCGGCCGCCGTCTGTGCCGCCGTCCCGGTCGGGCTCTGCTCGGTGCTGGCGCTGGTGCGTGCGCGCAACGGTCACCGGCGGCACACCGCCTGGCCCGTCCGGATCACCCGGCTGGACGCCCTGGTCTGGACGATGCTCCCGGCGGCCGTCCTCGGCGCGTTCGCCTGGCCGGACCTGGCCCTGCTGCGGGACCCGCGCTGGGGAGCGTTCGGCGCCGTCGGAATCCCCGTACTGGCGCCGACACTCGCCCTGCTCCTGCCGCTCGTGGGCCTGGTGCTGTGGCAGTGGCTGCCGGCCGAATCGGTCCGGGAGGGGGACGGCAGGCCACGGTTCCGGTCCATCGCCCCCGGGGCGCCTGGCAGGAACGCGCCGTGGAGCGGCGCGGCGAGGGGAGCGGTACGCGACGAGACGCCGGTCCCCGGTGAGCTGCTGCTCGCCCCGCCGGCCTCGCCCTGGCCGCAGGAACTGCTGGTCGTCACCGGGACCGCCCGGCCGAAGCGGACCACCTCACGTCTCGTCACCTGGCTGCGCCGCTATGTGCTGTTCATGGCCGTCCTGCTGGCCCTCGTCGCCGGGCTCGCCGCCCCGGCCGACCCGAGAACGCGGTGGTACGCGGCCGGCGAGGTCGACAGGGCGTTCGTCGCCGACGGCGTCGCCTATGTGACGTACGGAAGGGAGGACGAGAGCCTGGCCCTCGCCTCCCTCGACGCCGGGACCGGGCAGGAGAACTGGCGGGTCCCGCTGCCCGCCTCCGCGGCGGAGGGCCATGCCGGCCCGGAGCACGGGACGAAGGCGGAGCCCCGCGCCAAGACGTCCGAGGCGGACACCGTGTACGTGGGGGGCTACGCCGTCAACGCGCTGGCGACCCTGGACGGCTCGGTCCGCTGGACGTACCCCGCCCCCGAGGCCACGTCGGACCTCCGCTTCGGCAGTCCTGCGGTGGCCGGGAAGCGGATCCTGTTCACCGCCACGGACGGCACCCTGCGAGCGCTCGACGTGAAGACAGGCAAGCTCCGCTGGCAGAAGCGGTGGCGGGCGAAGGCGTACGGAAAGGACGTCACGTACCCCCTCGATTCCGCTCCTCCGCTCCTGGTCAGCCACGGCAGGGCGTACGTGGCGCAGCACGACGCCGTCGAGGTCTACGACGCGGCCTCCGGCGGGCACCGCCGGAGGATCGCCCTGCCCGGTGGCGCCGACACGTACGGCACCGTCCTGGTCACGGCGTCGGCCGATGTCGTCTACGCGGCTTCCGGCAAGACGCTGTCGGCGTACGAGGGCCGCAGCGCCAGGCGCCTGTGGAGAACTTCCCTCGACGGCGGGTCTCCCAAGGGCCTGACCGTCTCCGGTGATTCCCTGTTCGTGAAGGACGAGGCCCGCCTGCGACGGTTCGCCGCGCGCTCAGGAAAGCGGACCTGGGACGTGGAGGCCCCGGAAAGCGCACTGCCCGCGGTCACCGGCGGCCACGTCGTCCTGGCCGACAACGGGAGGATCACCTGCTTCCTGGTCTCCTCCGGCGACTCGTGCGGGACCACGAGCGCCGCCGGCTCGGACCAGACGCTCATCGTTCCGGACGGCTCCATCATGCTCGTCGACGACAGCAAGTTCGTGCAGGTCCTCTCCGCGGATCTGCGCCCCCGCGACGGGTGGAACGCGCGCCAACTGCTGCACGGATGGGGCGTGCCGATCTAGTGCCGCGTCAGCCAAGGTTCGCCCCGTCGCGACGCCCGGCACGCCCTCTCGCCGCACCGGCCGAAAGCCCGAGTACGTCCAGTACGAGGACTTCCGGCCGGCACGCCGAGAGCACGCTCCCCCAAGCTCTCGGCTTCGCTCGAGCAGGGGGGACCCCCATGACGCCGCTCCTCGAGGGGCAAACCTTGACTGACACGGCACTAGTGGGCGACGGAACATGCTGCTCGGAGGGTAGGAGGGGCGCATCCGTGGGCACCATGCGTCTATGCGCGTCGACGAGGACGCCGGTCTCATCAGTCATGAGGAGGGGTCATGAACCGTCAGATCCGGATTCGCGTCAACCGTCGGCCCGCCGCTCCGCGCGAGACGCCGATCGACCGCAGGACCCCGTCGGGACGTCTCCTGCCGTACTGATCCACGCGCCCTGACCCATCCGCACCGACTCACCTGTACGTGCAAAGAGCACGGCCCGCCGGGCGGACGCCCGGCGGGCCGTGTCATGTCCGGGGTGTGGTCCGGTCGTCAGTTCCGGGCCGCACGGCGGCGTACGACGAGGACCGCGCCCGCACCGGCGGCGAGGGCCGCGGCGGCCGCGCCCGCGAGGGGGAGGGCGGAACCGGAGCCGGTGTCCGCCAGGTCGCCGCCGGTGGTCGAGGAGCCGGAGGATCCGGTCGCCGCCGAGCCGCCGGTGGAACCGCTGCCGCCCGTGGTGCCCGAGCCGCCGGTGGAGGCGCCGCCGGAACCGCCCGTGCCGGACGTCGAACCGGATCCGCCGGTCGAACCGGATCCGCCGGTCGAGCCGCCGCCCGTGGAGCCGGAGCCGCCCGTCGAACCGCCGGCGCCGTCGACGTCGAGCAGGATCGCGGCCGAGTCGTTCTTCTTGTTCCTGTCGTACGGGCGCTCCTCGCCGCCCAGCGTCACCGAACCCTCGGCCCCGGGCACGGCCTTGTCGATCCGCAGCCTGAACGAGTAGGTGACGGTGCCTTTCTCGTTGATCCAGAAGTTGGCGAAGTCGCAGGTGTAGCTCCCGGCGGCCACCTTCGAGCAGGCACGGGACGCCTTGGTCACCGTCGTACCGGCGGGCATCTTGACCAGGACCTTGGCGACAGGGTTGCCCAGGTACGACCTCACCCAGGCCGGACCCGCGTTGGTGAACCCGGCGTCCAGGGCGACCGTGTCCCCGACGCGGCCCTTCAACCGGGCGTCCGTCGCCTGGAAGTCGGCCGTGTTGTCCGCGGTGACCGGCACGCTGGCCCCGTCCCGGTCCGGGTGGTCCGCGTTGCCGTCACGCACCGGCGTGGTCGAGGGCAGCTCGGTCAACTTCACCGCGGGCCCGGTGCCCCGGACGGTCTCCTTGGTACCGTCCTCGCCGCCGGAGTCGTGCGTGGCCACCGTCATGTGGAGGACTTCGTACAGCGCGTGGTCGAGGACGTTCAGCTTCAGCGTCTTCTCGGGCGCGTAGACCGAACCGGCCTTCACCGTCTGGTCGAACTCGCACACCACGGTGGAGTGGCTCGGGTTCTCGTCGTAGGCGCCGATCTCGTAGCGGGTGCAGTTGGACGGCAGTTCCCGGGGGGCCAGCCCGCGGGTGACGGTGTAGGACAGGTAGACCTTGTCGAGATCCGTGGCGCCCTTGTTCGCGAAGGTGCCGGGCAGCTGGAAACTGCCGCCGGGCTTCACCCCGTCGATCGAGGTCAGCGGAGCCAGCGCCAGACCGGTGGGGGAGCCGTCGGCGGAGGCGGGCGCGGCGGCCAGGGGGATCAGACCGACGATGCCGATCGTGGTGGCGGCCACCGTGGCCGCGGTCCTGCGAGACAGGCAGCGGTCGAGTGAGGTCCGGAGCATGGGGGGATTCCTCGATGGATCGGCGGATGCGTACGGGTGAACTACAGGGGAACGGTGATTCCCGAACGTCAGACGTCTTCCGTCGGCGGACGGTTGTACGACTCCGACGGGAAACGACGGGAAACGGGAAACGACGGGAGGCAGGGCCCGCCCTCCACCGCGAAACCCGCTCCGCCGTCCTCCGTGCCGGGCCGACCGCAGGCCTTAACGGCCCAGTGCCGCACCGCCGTTGACGTGCAGCAGCTGACCGGTCACGTACGCCGCCTCCGGGGACGCGACGTACCGGATCGCGGCCGCGATCTGCGCGGGCCGGCCGGGCTGTCCGGTGAGGGACTGGGCCACGCGGGCGGCGACGAACTCCGGGGTGGCGCGGTCCCCGAAGAACTCGGTGTCGCCGACGAAGCCGGGGGCCACCGCGTTCACGGTGATGCCCTCGGAGCCCACGCGCTGGGCGAGATCGTAGGTGTACGTGTTGATCCAGCCCTTCGAGCCGCCGTACGAACCGGGGCCGCGCAGCGAGGCGATCGAGGAGAGTTGCACGATGCGGCCCCCGGGCCGGCGCACGTGGGGGAGCAGCGCCTCGGTGAGCAGGACGGCGGTCAGCACGTTGGCGTCGAAGTTGCGCCGGTAGCTGTCGGCGACGGAGGCGAGGCTGCCGTCGTGCGCCCCGGCGGCGTTTCCGCCCGCGTTGGCGACCAGGACGTCCACCGGAGTGCCGTCCGCGACGATGGAGTCCCGGGCCGCGCCGACCTGCTCGGGGTCCGCCAGATCCACCGCGTGCCAGGACACGGTCGCGGGCCCGAACCGCTCGTTCAGCGCGTCGGCGGCCTTGCGCAGAACGTTCTCGCGGCGGCCCAGAAGCACCACCCGGTCCCCGTCCGCGGCGAACGCCTCCGCCGTCGCCAGCCCGATCCCCGTGCCTCCGCCGGAGACCACCACATGCCGTCCACCCATGTCCGCCCACCCCGTCCGGTATTCCTGGATGTGAATCTCGGTCATGTACAGATACCGCTCGGGAGGCTACGGAGGGTCTGAGGCGACGTCAAGTGATCCGGCCGTGCGCTCGGTCGACCCGCGGAGGACCGCTACACCGGTGACTGCCAGACGACGTTCGTGCCGGGGGCGTCCGTGTCGTCCCCGCCGCCGGGCGCGTTTTCGGCCGAGGTGTCCGAAGCCTCGGAGGCGCCGTCCGGGGCGCCGTCGTCGTGGACCGTCAGGCGGACGCCGGGACGGCCGTCCGGCAGGGTCACCGTCACGTCGACGACGACCTCGATCCGCGACACCCCGGGGCGTCGCGAGGCGGCGGCCAGGGCGCGCCGCAGTGCGGCGAGGAGCCGGCCGGCCACCGGCTCGGTGATCCGGTTCTCCACCGGGCCCGCGAACCGGGTGGACGGCTGGACCCCGAGGACCGCCGCCGCGCCGGCCGTCTCGCGCAGGACCTTGCCGCGCAACGTGGTGGGGGCGTCGGCCGGCGGCTGCTGCAGCGCGAAGATCGCGGTGCGTACCTCCTGGACCGTGGCCTCGAGTTCGTCGACCGCACGGCCGAGGATCGCGGACACCTCCTCGGCCTCGCCGTCACCGCCGTCCCCGTGCGCGGCGTTCCTGCGCTGGGTCGACTCCAGCATCATGCCGGTCGCGAAGAGGCGCTGCACGACCAGATCGTGCAGGTCACGGGCGATGCGGTCCCGGTCCTGGTACACCGCGAGGAGTTCATGGCTGTGCCGGGCGTCGGCCAGGACCAGGGCGAGCGCGGCCTGTGAGGCGAACTGGGCGGCCAGCAGGCGTTCGACCTCCGTGTACGGGCGGTCGCCCCGCCCGCGCGGCAGGGCCAGCGTGCCGATGAGCCGGCCCTCGGTCTGCAGGGGCAGCATCATGCTCGGCCCGAACCGGGACCGTACCGGGGTCGTCATCCGCGGGTCGGTCGCCGAGTCCTCGATGAACACCGGCTCCCCGCCCAGGAGTTGTTCGAGGACGGGGCTGCCGGGCGCGATGGTCGTCCCCACGATGCCGGCGGGGTCCCCGGGGGTGGAGGCGATCACGATCTCCATGCCGCCCTCGTCCGTGGGCTTGAGGATGATCCCCGCCGAGGCTCCCGCGAGAATCCGGGCGCGTTCGGCGACCGTCGTCAGCGCGTCGGCTCCGGTCCCGCCGCTGAGCAGGGCGGTGGTGACGGCGGCGGCACCCTCGATCCAGCGCTCCCGTTGCCGGGCCGTCTCGTACAGCCGGGCGTTGGCGATCGCGATGCCGGCCTGCGTGGCGAGCAGGCGCACCAGCTGTTCGTCCTCAAGGGTCACCGGCCCGGTGGACTTGTCCGCCAGGTAGAGGTTGCCGAACACCTCGTCGTCGACCCGGATGGGAACGTCCAGGCAGATGTCGGGCTCGGAGGAGCCGGCGTCTTCGGGGGAGCCGGGGTGTCCGGGAGCGACGGGGTGTCCGGGAGTGGCGGGGTGTCCGGGAGTGGCGGGGGGCCCGGAAGGGACAGGGGGTCCGGGAGTTCCGGGAGGCTCGGAAGAGCCTTGCGCCTCCGGCTCCTCGGGCGCCGTCGGCTCCTCAGGTGCTTTCGGCTCCTCGGGCCGAGGGCCCGCCCCCGGGACGTGCGGGCTCGCCGTGCGGATCCGTACCAGCCCGTCCCGCCCCGGGTCCCGCATCCCCAGCGCCGCGTACCGGGCCCCGGTCAGTTCGGCGGCGGCGTCCACGATCCGCTGGAGGGTCGCGCGCAGTTCGAGCTCGGTGCCGACGCTGAGGACCGCTTCCAGAAGGGGTGTGAGACCGGGCGCGGGGTCGGTCATGCGAGGCCCTCGGGCGCCGGTTCGTCAGTTCGCCAGCGGGTTCAGGACCATCGGCTCGATCTTGCCCTCCAGCATGTAGCCGAGCCCCTGGACGGCACAGACGTCGGGCCGCTCGGCGATGTGGACGGGTACACCGGTCGCCTGACGGAGCATCTGGTCGAGCCCGGGGAGCAGCGCGCTGCCGCCGACCATCATGATCCCGCGGTCGGCGACATCGGCCACCAGATCGGGCGGGCAGGACCGCAGCACCTTGCCGACGCCGTCCAGCACGGCGGTCAGCGGTGTCTCGATCGCCAGGCGTACGGCGGCGGTGTCGACCTTCACGGAACGCGCCAGCCCGGTCGCCACGTCCCGCCCGTGGATCTCGGTCAGGGCCGGTCCGTGCGGGGTCAGCCCGTTCCCGGAGAGGGCGAGCTGAAGGGGCCGTACGGCCTGGCTCGGCAGCATCAGCTCGTGCTGGTGGCGCAGGTGCTGGACGATCGCGTGGTCCACGGCCTCACCGCCGACCGGGATGCGTTCGGCGGTGACGATCGAACCCAGCGACAGCACGGCGAGCTGGGTCGCGGCGGCCCCACAGACCATGATCATGGTGGCTTCGGGCCGCTCGACGGGCAGCCCGCAGCCGACCGCCGCCGCGATCAGCGTGTCGACGAGCTCGACCCGCCGCGCCCCCAGCCCGACCAGTGTCTCGATCGTGGCGCGCTGCGCCAGCGGGTCCGCGTCGTGCGGCGTGCAGGCCGCGGCCCGCAGCCGGGGCTTGCGGCGCAGGGTGCGCCGGACCTTGTCGCCGAGCAGATTGCGCAGCATCCGCTGGGCCATGTCGATGTCGACGACGGTGCCGCCGGACACCGGGCGCACCACCCGGATGTAGTCGGGCGTACGGCCCGTCATCCGCTCCGCGAACTCCCCGACCGCGATCAGCGCGCCCGTCTTCGTGTTGATCGCCGCGACGCTCGGCTGATCGACGACCAGACCCGCGCCCCGCACCCACACACGGGTCCGCGACGCGCCCAGGTCGACGGCGAAGTGACAGCGGCGCAGCTGCTCCAGACTGGCGGTCATGGCAAGTCCTCCCGAGAGCGCAGACCGTGGGGCTCCGCCGGGCGGCGGTCCTCTCTCGCATTTTGCGGGCGCGGGGAGGGCCGCGCCCCTTTTGGGCGGCTGTGCGAGGTGCCGCCGGACGGGTGGTCCGACCCGGTCCCCGGGCCGCGCCCCCGACCTGATTCCTGGAATCGCCCCACTCGGTCCCTGAACCCGGTCCCGTCCCTCGGAGCTGTCCCGGTTTCCGAGGCTCCTACCGGCATGTCCTGGCGGGAAGCCGCCAGGGCGCCTTCCCGCCAGGCTTCGTCGGCGCCTTCGCGGCACGAGCCCCCCGACACTCTTCGCAAGTACCGGGCGCCACCCCCTGCCCGGCGCGCGCACGGCCGACGAAGAGAGGCCATGAATGACCAGAGGACCACTGATACGTCCGGCGGCGCTGCTGTCGGCCGGGCTCGTGCTCGCCCTGCTGCCCACGGGCCGGGCCGGCGCCCTCGCCGCCGCGGACACCGCGGGCCCCGGGACCACAGGCGCCCCGGCGAAGGCGGGAGCCGCCGGTGCCGCCGGTGCCGCGCACACCGTCACCCTCGTGACCGGCGACGAGGTGACCGTCACCGACATCGGCGGCGGAAAGAAGACCGTCTCCGTCGTACGCCCCCGCGGGGCCACCGGGGCCGTGCGCACCCAGGTCGCCGACGGCACCGTCACCGTCGTACCGGACGAGGCGCTGCCGTATCTGCGGGCCGGCACCCTCGACCGGCGGCTGTTCGACGTGAGCGAGCTGATACGGCAGGGGCTCACCGACCGGCGGACGGACGAGCTGCCGCTGATCGTGACGTACGACCCGAAGGCGCGGACCACGGTCCCGGGCGGGGCCGAGCGGACGCGCTCGCTGCCGAGCATCCGCGGCGCGGCCCTCGACGCGGACAAGGGCCGGACCTTCTGGAAGGCGATGACCCGTCAGCCGGGGATCGGCAAGGTCTGGCTCGACGGTCGGGTCGAGGCCGACATGGCCGAGAGCAACGCGCAGATCGGCACCCCGAAGGCCTGGGAGGCCGGGCTCACCGGCAAGGGCGTGACCGTCGCCGTCCTCGACACCGGTGTCGACACGAGCCACCCCGACCTCGCCGGACGGGTCGCGCAGACCAGGAGCTTCATCGACGGGGAGGAGGTCGCCGACCGCAACGGGCACGGCACGCACGTCACCTCCACCGTGGGCGGCACCGGCGCCGCCTCCGACGGCCAGGAGAAGGGTGTCGCGCCCGAGGCCACGCTCGCCGTCGGCAAGGTGCTCAGCGACCAGGGTTCGGGCAGCGAGTCGCAGATCATCGCCGGCATGGAGTGGGCCGCGCGCGACGTGCACGCCAAGGTGATCTCGATGAGCCTCGGCTCGACCGAGCCCAGCGACGGCACCGACCCCATGGCCGCCGCCGTCGACACCCTCTCCGAGGAGACCGGCGCCCTCTTCGTCGTCGCGGCCGGAAACACCGGTGCCCCCTCCTCCATCGGCTCGCCCGGCGCCGCAGACTCCGCCCTGACCGTCGGCGCGGTGGACTCCGCCGACGAGGCCGCGTACTTCACCAGCGCCGGACCCCGCTACGGCGACAACGCCCTCAAGCCCGACCTCTCCGCACCCGGCGTCGACATCCTCGCCGCCCGCTCCCGGCTCGTGAGCGGCAGCGGCCACTACACCTCCATGAGCGGTACGTCGATGGCGACCCCGCACGTCGCCGGCGTGGCCGCGCTGCTCGCCCAGGAACACCCCGACTGGACCGGCGCCCGGCTCAAGGACGCGCTGATGTCCACCTCCAAGGAACTCGACGCCTCCGCCTACCGGTTGGGCGCGGGCCGGGTCAGCGTCCCGGACGCGGTCGACGCGAAGGTCACCGCCACCGGCAGCGCCGACCTCGGCTTCGTCGGCTGGCCCTACGAGGACGACAAGCCCGTCACCAAGACGATCACCTACTCCAACTCCTCCGACGCGGCGGTGGAGTTGACGCTCGCCGCGGAGGGGGCCGGCGAGGGTGTCGCCACCCTCGCCGACACCACGCTCACGGTGCCCGCGCACGGCACCGCGTCCACCACGGTCACCGGCGACGGCTCGAAGGCGCCGGTGGGCGAGACCTCGGGGCGGATCGTGGCGTCGGTGGACGGCACGCCCGTCGCGCACACCGCGTTCGGGCTGGTCAAGGAGGAGGAGCGGTACACGCTCACCGTCCACGTGAAGGACCGGGACGGCGCCCCGACCGCGGCCTACCTCGCCGTGCAGCAGCTGGCGCGGGACGTCGACGCCTACTCCGCCTCCGTCGGGGACTCCGGCACCCTGGAACTGCGGCTGAGGCCCGGCACGTACAGCCTCACGTCCTTCCTCGACGTGCGCGGCGGCCACGGCGCCGACTCCCTCGGCATCGGCTTCCTCGCCGCACCCCAGATCGCTCTCGACCAGGACCGTGAAGTCACCCTGGACGGGCGGACGTTGCGGGAGATCAGCGCGAAGGTCGACCGGCGCACCGAGACCCGGCAGCTGCTCATGGAGTACGACCGCGCCGGCGGCGGCTCCGATCTGTTCGGCGCGGTCCAGGTACCCGTCAAGTACGACAGCATCTTCGCCGCGCCGACCCCGAAGGTCACCGAGGGCACCTTCGACTACCGGACCGTGTGGCGGCTCGGGAAGCCGCTCCTCGAGGTCGCGGGCGTCGAGGCGGCGCTCGCCCAGCCGGGCGGCACCCTGATCGAGGGCCGCAGCAGGCTGCCGCTGGCCGACGTCGGGGACGGGCCGTTCACCGGGGTGAGCGGCAAGGCCGTCCTCGCCCGGCTCACCGACGGCGTCGAGCCGGCCGCGCTCGCCCAGGCGGCCCAGGACGCGGGCGCCAAGGCCCTGTTCGTCACCGACGACGAGGCGGGACGCCTCAACGCCTGGTTCGGCACGGACGACAACGAGAACCGGCCGCTGCAGATCGCCACCGTCGACGCGGCGGACGCGGCACGGCTGCGCGCGGCCCGGACCGTCGACATGACCGGCACGCGCAACACGCCCTACGTGTACGACCTTTCGCACGGCTACAGGAACGCCGTGCCGGACCGCGGTCTCACCTACGAACCCAAGCGCGGTGAACTGGCCGTGCTGGACGCCAGGTTCCACGCCGTGAAGCCCGTCTCCGGCAGCGAGTTCCGCTACTCGATCGCCGAGCCCTTCCCCGTCGGCCTCGGTTTCCAGGAGCGGATCGACTACCCGGCCGAGCGGACCGACTACGTCTCCACCGGCACCGGACAGACCTGGACGGAGTCCGTCAACGTCGGGGACGGCGCGCTGGAGGAGCGCAGCGGCCTGGTCCCCTACCGGGGCGGCACCCACGGGACCCTGAACTGGTTCAAGCCCGTCTGGCACCCCTGGCTCGGCACCGGACTGGGCTGGGGCCAGCAACGCGCGGGCAACCGGATCCAGTTCAACACGCCCGGCTGGGGCGACTCCGGCCCCGACCACACCGGCTTCGGCGACGTGTGGAGCGACGGCACCGGGATGACGCAGTTCACCTCCGTCTATCAGGACGGTGTCCTGGTCGACCAGGGGAAGAGCTCCGCCGGATACGTCTGGGACGCGCCCGCCGACGAGCACACCTACAAGGTCGTCACGGACACGACCCTCGACCCGGAGCGCTGGAAGCTCTCCACGAAGGGCCGCACCGAGTGGACCGTCCGGTCGGCGGCCACCCCCGAGGACCACTACACGTTCCTCCCGCTCATCAACCTCGGCTACGACATCGACACGGACCTCGCGGGCGACGTGCGCGGCGGCCGGGTCCCGGTGAGCGTCTACGCCGAGTACGTGAAGGGCGCGCCGGACACCGGCATCCTCGGCGGCGGAAAGCTGGAGGTCTCCTACGACGACGGGGCGACCTGGAAGACGGTCCCGCTCACCGGCGGCGGCAAGGCCCGCTGGAAGGGAACGCTGAACGTGCCGCGCGGCGCCGGGTTCGTGTCGCTGCGGGCCTCCGCCCGCGACGACCGGGGCGGCGGGGTCGGCCAGGAGATCATCCGGGCGGTGGGCGTCCGGTGACCGGCCGCGGGGGGGGGGGGGGGGGGGGGGGGGGGGGGGGGGGCGCGCCCGGCCCCCCCCCCCCCCCGGCGCCGAGAAGCGCGCCACACCACCCCCACACGACACCACACCCCCACGCAAAACCAACA